>PLSV01000175.1 GCA_003165235.1 Syntrophobacteraceae bacterium | reverse complement strand
CGCCAATATCCGATGTGGAAGACAAGCATAAGGAATCCAAAAGGAAAAACCCCGTCCACTGCAAGCCGGGGTTTTTTAGGCGCTCACCTCATAACGGAAATAGGGCTGTCTAGATCCATATTTATGCACGGATCCGGAGGCAGACCCAAGATTTGCTAATATGGACTAATCGGTCCGATCATCCGGTCCCTCTCCCAATCATTTTTTGGCTCCCTGTCCATTGACGAGAGATCTCTGTCCCTGTCCCTTGCGATTTTACAGCTAACGCAACCATAAAGAGGAGGGCTTTGAATGGCGGGATAAGGGCTGCTTTCCGCCTGAGCTTTGAAAAAAGCGCCGTTGCCAAGCACAATCGACAAAGCCACTGCGAGAACCAATATTTTGCTCATATCTCTCTCCCAAACTATAAATAATAATTATCTTAAATGCTACAACCACCTGAAACTGATAGAATATAATCTAAAAGCGGTCAAGCCTCCCGTCAACCTGTTCAGCCTGGATTCCCACGTTGGTTTTTTGAGTTAGGCGGTTTGTCACCGGATAGCGCTCACAAACTCTTGCGGGCAGGGCGCTCAATGCGCCATCCTCATTGCCGAAGGCCGGCGTGATGAGAAGCTCCTTGCGTGATTTCATACCGCCGGGCGTGGGAAATTGCCGGATTGCGGCATCGCTGAATCCGGCGAATGCTGAAGTCTTCATGCCGGCCGGTTTTGAGCTCTTTTTTTCAAAAGCCTGGACAGTGACTGTGACCCACTGCGGACGCAAAATGCAGGCATTCCAAAAGGAAAAACCCCGACGAATCCAAGTCGGGGTTTTTTTAGGTGACCGTGTGCAGAAATAAGGCTGTCTCGATCCATTTTTACGAACGGATCGGAAGGCAGACCCAAGATTTGTTAATATGGACTAACCGGCCCAAGCATCATGTCCCTCTCCCAATCATTTTTCGGCTCCCTGCTCATTGACGAGAGATCCCTGTCCCTGTCCCTTGCGATTTTACAGCTAACGCAACCATAAAGAGGAGGGCTTTGAATGGCCGGATAAGGGCTGCTTTCCGCCTGCGCTTTGAAAAAAGCGCCGCTGCCAAGCACAATCGACAAAGCCACTGTGAGAACCAGTATTTTGCTCATATCTCTCTCCCAAACTCTAAATAATAATTATCTTTAATGCCACAACAACTCGAAACTACTCCAATATAACCTAAAAGCGGTCAAGCCCCCCGTCAACCTGTTCAGCCTGGATTCCCGCGTATGAAAAAGGAAAAACCCCGACTTGGATTCGTCGGGGTTTTTTTAGGTGACCACATGCAGAAATCAGGCTGTCTCGATCCATTTTTATGAACGGATCTGAAGGCAGACCCAAGATTTGTTAATATGGGCTAACCGGCCCATTCAACATGTCCCTCTCCCACTCATTGTTCCCTTTATAACCCACAGGCGCGAGGTCCGTGTCCCTGTCCTCCCCTGCGATTTTACAGCTAACGCAGCCATAAAGAGGAGGACTTTGAATGGAATGGTAATCGCCGTATGCCGCCTGCGCTTTGAAAAAAGCGCCGCCGCCAAGCACAATCGACAAAGCCACTGCAAGAACCAGTATTTTGCTCATATCTTTCTCCTAAAACTCTGAATAATCATTCTCTTAAATGTTACAACCATCCGAAACTCTCCGCAAACAACTTGCTGGAGCGTATTTAAATTCGGTCAAGCCTATTGTCAACCCCTTTAGCCTCGATTCCCACGTTAGTTTCTTGAGTTAGGCGGTCTTTCACCGGATTCCGATCCAAATTCCTGATGCGCAGGCTTTTCCCTACACTTAGTAGGCAGATGACTACAGTGTTTCCCGATGGCCGGCCGGCAACCGGGGGCGCCAGGGCCGTGTCGGCGCATCCTGCCCGATCCGTCCAGTTATGGCATGATTTTTGATTAGCAGAGATCTTTCGGGAAAACCCTGTGCATATTAAGGTCAATCAGGCCACCCACCCCGCGGGGCGTAGGGTTTAATCAAAGACGCGGTCCAAAATGGGCCGGGAGCGGTTAACTTGTCCTGATTTCTTCGGCAAGCAGAGGGCAAGCTTTCCAACTGGCGTCGCTGTTGACATAGTTGAAGAATTTGATTATGGTTGGAGACCAATTCCTAATTGTGAGTCGATCAGGAGAGCCGCCTGCGGATTCCGTGGTGACTCACCGAGCAAAGAGAATGCGGCTGACGATCTTTTCCCGAGTGATGATTGCCCATAGCACCCTTATCCTGCTAATCCTGGTTATAAGCCTTTTTGCCGTCGGTAAGCTCCGCCTTGTCTCGCAACTCAATACAGAAGCCCTCACAGTTGACGCCGCCTGCATTACGGAGGAGAAGAGGCTTCTGCAGTCTTTTCTGGCCGAGATGCGCAACGTTGAAAAATATCTGCTGATGCTGGACCTGCCGTTCCGGCATGAATGTGAGAACAATAAGGCTGATTTTAACGACGCCATTATTAAGATCAGTCACATTATCGACTCCGAAGGCGAAAAAAAATTGTTAGCGAGATTGAGTTTTTCCATGAGATCTATGAGCGGGAGACAGACCTGACCAATTTTGGCGCGAAGGGGTCTCAAACAGCCAGAGCCAGCCTGAGCGAAGGTATAATTCAGAGAGTCAACGATCTAATCAGACTGCGGGATCAGGCGGCCTCTAATAGAATGGCCTTGGCGAGAGACCACGCGTCATCTGCGGCCGAGGTGATGTTCTGGCTGACAGTATTCGGAATCGCAGGCGCCTTTGTAATGGCTTACATGCACGCACGCGGAATCAGCCGCCCCCTTAGAGGGCTGGCGCGGGAGATGCGCCGCATAGGGCGGGGCGAATTCCTTGGCGCCGCTCAGGTCGGTGGCCCCACGGAGGTCGTCGAACTGGCCGAATCCTTCAACCTGATGGCCGAAGAACTCGAGCATCTTGACCGCTTGAAAGCAGATTTTACGGCGCATGTCTCCCACGAATTGCGCACCCCTCTCACGGCCATACGGGAAGGCACGGCGCTGCTCCTCGAGGAAATATCCGGGCCTCTCACCAAGAGCCAGCGTGAAATACTGGAGGTAGTCCGCAATCACAGCAAGCGCCTGTCCCAGAGTATTTCATCCATCCTCGATCTGTCCAAAATGGAGGCGGAGATGATGGATTATGAGTTCACCATGTGCGACTTGAGAGCACTTATTGAAAAATCCGTGGAGGCTGTGGACCTGATCGCACGCAAGGAGGACATCAAGCTGCGGTCGAAAATAGTTGAATCCATTCCGGTGTTTCTGGCGGATGAGCGCAGGATTCAGCAGGTCATGGACAATCTTTTGAGCAATGCTTTGAGGTTTTCTCCAACCGGAGGCGAGGTTCGCGTGGAGGCCTTTCCCGTGGGAGGCGATCACCGGTATGCCTCTGCTGTGGAAATCAGGGTCTCGGATGATGGCCCCGGCATCCCGGCGGGGGAGATCCATAATATTTTCAAACACTTCTACCAGAGCAGGAATCAAAACGCAAAAGGACATCAGGGAACCGGGTTGGGCCTGGCGATCGCCCGTCACATCGTTGAAGCGCATAAAGGAAGTATATGGGCCGAAAGCGAGATCGGGTGCGGATCGACCTTCCATGTCGTTTTACCGATCCGGGTAGAGATAGATTCCAATGTGCCATATTCCACACTATTAAAGCGAGCCAATGATGGGTGACAAATCCAAAGTTTTCCGCTGTGCGGCCGTTCTTTATATCTTCGCTCTAATCTCGGGGTGCGATACCTCGCATATTCAGCCGGTTCAGAACACGATACCGCCCTCACCCTTATTCCCTCCCCAGACCGTGATGCAAACCGGCGAGTATGCAAACTTTTTAGAAGAAAACTACAAAGCGCTCCAATCCTGCCAGGACCCTGAAAAATGCACTGAGGCGCTTTTCAATATAAGTTTTGTCTACTGTTA
The DNA here is from genome assembly GCA_003165235.1 of Syntrophobacteraceae bacterium. Taxonomy (GTDB): domain Bacteria; phylum Desulfobacterota; class Syntrophobacteria; order Syntrophobacterales; family Syntrophobacteraceae; genus SbD1. The sequence goes on along the minus strand of PLSV01000175.1, from coordinate 88,881 downwards.
TGCTAAGAGCCCTTATTATGACCCTCAGCAAGGCCTGAAGTACATTGATGATTTGATCGCAGCCTCGCCGGGAAACCAGTGGACCTTCCAGGCGATGGTCTGGAAAGCTCTGATTGAAAAGAATATGAAGGAAAAGGTCAGGAAGCGTCCGGCAGCTCGTGAGGAGCCCAAAGGCAAAGAAGCGTTGGAAGACAAGATCAGTTCCAAAGAAGAGATCATTAAAGAACTTAACAGACAGCTCGAACGCTCACGGCAAATTGACATCGAGATGGAACAAAAGCAACGTGGGCTTCTGCACTGATATCCTGCTGCATCGGATGAAAGAAGGCATCCCGCGAACGCCCAAAGCGGATGATATACACATACTGCGGTCGCCTTCCGCGCTACGCGAAGGACATCGCCAATGGATGCCCGCGAGAGCACTTCACGATATGATCGTTTAGTGTGGTTAACAAGTCTGTCATACGAGGGTGCAGACTTCGGTAAAGCCAACAGGGGATTCCAACCGAGGCGGCGTAGAGGCTGATGGCTAAAGAAAAAATTCTTGCGGTTGATGACGATCCGGGCTTGCTCACTCTAATGAAGGCGCGTTTGGAGGCGGCCCGATACCAGGTCACCGTCGCCGCTGGAGGCGAGGAAGCGCTTGCCAGCGCCAGTGAGAATATATTCAGCGCAGCTGTCCTGGACTTCAAAATGCAGGATATGGACGGCATCCGCCTCATGGAACAGCTATTGAAAATCCAGCCTTATCTTCCGGTAATTATCCTCACGGCTTACGGCACCATCGAGCGCGCAGTGGAAGCCACCAAGAAAGGCGCCTACGACTTTCTGACAAAACCTTTCGAGGCAAAGGATCTTTTGTATCGCCTCGAAAAGGCCCTTGAAGTCGGCCGGTTGAAGGTGGAGGTGGACAGGCTCCGGCATATGGTCAAACAGAAGTATCGGTTTGATAACATCATAGCCTCGAGCGCAAAAATGCAGCACATCTTGAATCAGGTCGCCCAGATCGCCTCGACCGATTCTACCGTGTGCCTCTATGGAGAGAGCGGCACCGGCAAGGAGCTGATGGCGAAAGCCATTCACCTGAGCAGCCCCCGTTCGAAAGGCCCCTTTATAGCCATAAATTGCGGAGCTATTCCTGAAGGCCTGCTGGAAAGCGAGCTTTTCGGACACGTTAAAGGGGCATTCACCAGCGCTGACGGGGCTAAGAAGGGCCTGCTCCAAATGGCCGACGGCGGCACCCTTTTCATGGATGAGATCGCCGAACTCTCCCCGCCCCTTCAGGTAAAACTGTTGCGGGTTTTCCAGGACCGCGAGCTCTATCCGGTCGGCGCGGTCAAGCCCGCAAAGATTGACATCCGCCTGATCGCTGCAACCAATCGCGACCTTTGGAAAGCAATCCAGCAAGGCAAGTTCCGGGATGACTTATATTATCGCATTCATGTCATACCGATTTTCCTGCCTCCACTGCGCGAAAGGATAGAAGATGTGCCGCTGCTGGCAAATCATTTTCTCCAGCATTTCAACCGTGAGATGAACAAGAACGTTCAGGGATTTTCGCCCGAGGTCATGCAGCAACTGATGCTCCACAGTTGGCCCGGAAACGTTCGCGAACTCGCCAATGTAGTCGAAAGAGCCCTGGCCCTTTCGACCCATACAGTGATAACGCCCGACTCCCTGTTCCTGGGAGGAGGTGAAATGCCCGCGCAAAGAAAGCTCATGGCGCTGGATGAAGCAAGAGAAGAACATGACAGGGCTTACCTGACGCAGGTGCTCTCCAAAACCGGCGGAAACGTCTCCCAGGCCGCTGCCCTGGCCGGCAGGTATCGAGCGGAGCTTTATAAAATGATGAGAAAATATGGGATCAACCCTGCGGACTTTAAAGGCAATACCAGCCCCTAGCGCCCCCGCCCCGATTTGGATCGATACGTTCCCGTCGGCGAAGTGTTCCGGTCCTCGTAATCTGTCTCATGAGGCGGCAAAGTCGTGTGCTTTCTAAACAGCCCTTCGCGAAAACACATGTCCTCGATTCCATCCCCCACTGTAGTTAAAACCCTGCAAAAATCCATCCATCAAAGTGGCAAGATCGGCCACCCGTAATCGATCCCCAAGATGGCACATCCGTTGCATTTACCTGACCGTAAGCTCACGCTAAATTCCAGCGGCAATGGTTAAATTTGAATTCTAACCCCGATCGTACGCAAAAGCTGGAATTTGACTCGCTCCGATGGAACCAGCCATCGATGAAGGAGTGAACTATGTCAATGGCGACTCTTGATCGCTTGACTTATATTTCCATGGTTATTTACCTTTTATACATTCTTGTAAGAGGCTGGAACAGACTGCCTCCCGTTTTCTGAGAAAACCGGGAGGTTCGCTTAAAGGAACTGATATGTATAAAGTATTGATAGTAGATGACGATGAGGAATTCCTCTTTATTATCGGAGAATACCTGGGTTCGCATGGAATCGAATTCCATTTGGCTCATAGCGCTGCAGAAGCGCGCAAATGCCTGAACCATTGCGAATATGACCTTGTCATTTCGGACGTCCAGATGCCGGGCGAATCGGGCCTGGATCTCTATCGTTCAGTGTCATTCAGGCGCCCTGAACTTCCTTTCATACTGATGAGCGGAAACATGGACCCGCGCCTGAGGCGGGAAGCCATGAGCATGGGCGTTTGCAATTTCGTGGAAAAACCGTTCGAGTTGCGCTACCTGAAACATCTCATAACCGATCCGGACCGATGCTCAAAGCGAGTTGGAATTGGGGCGCCGGCGGCATAGAGCCCAAACAAGGCGCCTGCAACAAGGCGGGAGGGAAACAGTATTTGCATTTGGGGGGACCTTAAAGGAGGGGAACATATGCGGATGCTTAAGTTGCTAACGATTGTGGTTTTGATTTGCAGCGCCTGTGGCTGCGCGGGCTTGAACACAACGGACCAGATGGCGTTGAGCGGGGGAGCGATCGGCGCCGCTGCAGGCATCGGCGCAGCCGCAATCATAGGAGCGCCCCTGCTGGTCGGGGTTGCCGCGGGAGCGGCGGCCGGAGCGGTCGGGGGCATTGTGGTTGACGAGGTGCAAAGGAGGTAGGCCGGGAAAGGGTCTGGCAACAGTTCGCAATTGCTTCTCCACCTTGCTCCGCATCACCGTTAGCCCCGGCATATTGACGGAGCAGGGTGGCCTCAAAAGGGGCCGGCTCGAAAAAGAGCCGGCCCCTTGAATTTTCTGGAGGCGGCAAGCGGATTTGAACCGCTGTGTAACGGTTTTGCAGTGCGAAAAAGGTTATCTTTCAGTAACAAACGCTAATATTGGATAACACAACTATGTTAATGATTTTCATCGCTTAGATTGGTTTTTTGTTAACTTCACGTGCCATCTATTATTATGGAAAAACACTCTCGATAGACACCTATATGGACACCTCCAAAATAGGCCCCGGTCCTGTGTGGTCACTGCTTTGAGCAATATACCGTCTCCCCGGTGTCCAAGACAATCCCCGGCGCTCCGGTCCTCCCTGCCATTCCAGGCAAATGGTGATGTAATTGCCCGTGTCGATGCCTTCAGGATGCACGGCAATCGACGTTTCCGGTCCAGGACGCACAGAATATCGTCTTTGGGATTTTGACCCGAAACAATCGCCTTGGTGTGCACTCACGCCGTCCAGGAGGAGCGCCTGACCCGGAAGGAAAAAATGACTTGCGAGAATGGCCTTAGAATCCGTCTGGCGGGGCACGTAAACCTGATGGGTTCTCTTATTCAACTTCCTCGAATAAATCCTTGACCTTCACTCCGAGGGCGTTCGCCATTATTTCCAGAGTTTGAAGGGTGCAACTCCCAAGTTGACCGGTGCCGCCGCCGCGTCGAGCACGCATAATGGTTTCCTCAGCCAGCCCGCTGGCCTCCACCAGTTGCTTTATAGTAAAGCCCCGCGCTTCCATTACTTCTTTGACCCGGCTGACAAGCATGATCCCCTCTCACCGTCATTTACTAGGGGAAAACGCTTGACCGGGTAAACTCTAATGAATTAGAGTGATCTTCCTTACGAGGTTCGCACAACTTAAACTGATAGAGGTCTTTGCTCCTGGGGGAAAACATGCAGCATTCGTGAGGCAAAGGAAGGCATGACCATGACAGGAGTCGATCAATTATCTATCTTAGGTGATACCACCACCCCGGCGGCGGTTTGGGAGAAGGACTCCGCCAAGCGTGCGCTGGATGAGCTATTTACTCAGACCTCGCAGTATAAAACCAGTAAATCTTACGGCGAATTGGTGCAATTCATTTCGCGTTTTCGATTTTACTCTCCCTATAACGCCATGTTGGTTCATGTGCAAATGCCAGGAGCCAAATTTGTCGCTCCGCCCAGTCGCTGGCTCTATCAATATGGGCGCCGAATAAAGGCTGGTGCTCATCCCCTAGTAATTTTGCAGCCAATGGGTCCGGTTATGTTTGTATTTGACGTGAACGATACAGAACCTACGGATCACCCCAAACCGCTTCCACCAGAAGTAGAAAAGCCTTTCGAGGTTAGAAAAGGTAAGATAGGAGGTGGATTCGATAGGGTTATCGAAAATGCAAAGCGTGATGGTATCAGGGTTATCAACTCGCATGAAGGTTCCCAGTCTGCCGGGTCGATACGATACGTAGGCAAGAGCGCCGGTTCGCAGAGATTCCGGGCAGGGGTTGACCGGGACAAAGAACCGGTTTATGTCGAGGTCCCCATCCGCTACGACCTATTGGTGAACGGGAAACTAAGCCGTGAAGCCCAATACGCAACCATTACTCATGAACTGGCGCATCTTTACTGCGGCCATTTGGGTACGCCAAACCTTAAATGGTGGCCAGACCGTCGCGGATTGAATCAAAACCTGCGGGAGTTTGAAGCGGAATCTGTAACTCATTTGGTTTGCTCGCGGTCTAATATCGACAGTCCATCCGAGCAGTACCTCTCTTGTTATCTCAACCAAGAGGAGATGGTTCCCGCGATAAGCCTTGAATGCGTGATGAAGGCTGCGGGGCTGATCGAAACAATGAGTCAGGGAAAAATGAAGCTGAGGAAGCAAAAGAATGAGTTTGTAGTATCGAAGCCGCAAGAGAACTTCTCCCCTTCTTAATTGACGGACTGCCATGAAACTAAACTGGCAAAATCTGCCCGGCTCGATACAGTTGTGTATTGTTCTTGCTGGCCTTTTTCTATCGCTGGTCTTATTTAACTCAGCCCCCTTATTCTACGCCGTCGTATGGTTGTCGATTCCGTTAGTGGGCATCGCTTGCCGCCGAAAACCTTTTTTGTCTCTTTTCACCCCGCGTGGGGTCACTCTCTTCCGTGGCGTCCTGGTTGCATTTTCAATCTTGCTTTCGTTTTGGGCATTCTCGAATCTGGAAGACGTTGGCCGCTGGTTTGAGCTTTTGTTTCCCGCCAGTCGGGTGCTCCCTCTACTTGGCGTATTGGGGTATCTTGCTCTCTTGATTTTAATCCCCCTAGTTACCTGGATAACCACATGGGAGGAAGGGAAACCGCCATTTACATGAGCCTGGAGTCTATTGGAGCCGCAACATCAGACCTCCGGCCTTGCGTTTGCATCTCGTACAAAGGAGCCGCCATGAGTCTCAAGGACTTGATAGATGCAGCCTTTAAGATTGGGATCGTTGCAGCGTGCCTGTTGTTTCTCTTCCTCTACCAACTCAATCATGAAAGAGATCGGGACAAAGGTCGGTACCACTATTTTGAAAACCAACACTTAGTCTTCGACTCCCGCACGGGGAAATACTATCACCGAAATTATAACGGCAGCTTTACAAGATTTGACCCGATAAGAAGCACAGTCACCAAAGGGCCAGATTACTCAGAAATGAGCGATGAGCAACTGCTGGAATTGGCTAGAAAAAAAGGGATTAAAACCAAGGACGACAATATACCGGCTCCGTCTGAAGGCTATGCGATTGATTCTTCAGAACAAGCAGCAAAACCGAAAATGAACATTAAAAATCTTGGCCCGCTTGAGGAAGCGCCCAAACAACCACAGCATCTACCGGAAAGGGCGAAAAGCATCTCGCCTTCGGACTACCTACATGGGGAGGCTGACGCCACTCGAAATGGAGTCAAGCCATAGCCTGAGCCAAGTTGGAGGTGTTATATGATTCACTCACGGACAAAAATGCTTCGTTTATTATTCGCTGTTCCGCTTCTGGTAAGCTTTTTCGCTCTTTTATGCGCGCAAGGGTGTGGCGAAAACCGTGAAGCCGTCAACAAAAAACAGGATGAAGAAGCCAGTGTTCGGGATGAAAAACGCGAGGCACTCAGAAAAAAACAAGATAGGGAATCCAGAGTTCGGTCTCAGCAAATCTCAGAAGAAAACAAACTGAATGAAAAACTTTGTCTGATCTCCATCAAATTCGGAGTGGAACCGGATAAGGTAAAGACCATTTTGAAGGAGTATACATGGGAATCCAGCGACGATACATATGCTTGGGAGCTTCGCCCTGAACTCATTTATGACGATGCACTGAAACAGGATTTTGAGCGGGCTAACGATCATTTTTATGCCGAACCTGACCAGTCGGTCAACTACCAGTCGATCATTGAACAGATTCACAACCATCACAACATTTCGAGGGAGACAATTGCTGCAATTGTGATTGAATACAAATTGTGGTCACATTTGGACAACATTGAGGCACTGACTTGCGAAACAACAAAAGAGTGACGTGAAAACCTACGCCAGCAAAAGGGTTTTGTCCCTGTTCGATAATTATTCGAGATTCAGCAAGGTGCCTTCAATATCTGCATACTTCCGCCCACTCACTCAAAAGTAATTGTAGACGCCTGAATCAATTCGCCTGAGTCCCCGTCGTAAAGCCTGCCGTCCCGGACTATGACCTGGCGCCACTGGCCGTTTACCTTAAGTTGTTTCGGGTTGAATTTTCTCGGTTCCTCTGTCGGGTTTAACGCGCCTGCCGGTTCAGCCGATTTACCTGTTAAACCCGCACGCCGCCGCCGCATGTAATCTCTATGATACTGCTTTTTCTTCTCAGGGTCCTTAAACATTATTAATCTCGCCTCCGGAAATCAAGTATAGGAAATCCCACTATGCGCCTGCTGCAGGATGTGCGAGCGGTACAGATGCGGTAGGTTCGAACCTCATTTTTCTTCTCCAAACGCCACTCAAGCCCCGTCACACAGGAACTTCCACTCAAGCCGAATCAAATCTCACAAAGTTTCGTGCTCAATTTTGTACTTTTCCGCCTGCCAGAGTTCCAAATAATGCGTCACGCGGGAGGGCAACCATAACAGCACTTTGCGCGGCGGCCGGCCCTCTCTCCACTCGATCACGGCGCCAACCTGTTTCATGTTGTCCAAAAAATTCCGTCGCAACGTACTTTCTGACATGCCCAAGAATTTAAGAAGACTCGCAATCCCGGACTGATAAACCTCTCCCTGGTATTCCTGCCGCTTTTTCCTCACTGTCACCTCCTTTCATCGTTGCCGCCAAAATAATTGAAAGCGTTCTGTTATCTCGACCTCTTCTTGCTCCACATTCGCAAAGTAGCCATGGCTTACAAACTGGCTGACCGTTCCCGTTATAAGTTCTTCCGCCGCAGCATGGCCTAACGCTTCCCACTGGTACATTCCAGGCTTATCGGGGTTCTCTGGTAGATTGTATTTGACTTCATCCCCCGGATTAAGCCCGGCCCGGATAAATTGGAAATCGGCATTGCACCACTCGCGAATGTCAGTCAAAGCGGATTCCGGAATGGTCATGCCCTTGGGGTCCAGGTCGCCGAAGTACAGAATGATAATCGGGTTTTCATAGCACTCTGCGGCTTCTTCGAGCTTCTTTGCTATCTGCCATTTGTAGTCAATCGAAGGATCGCCGCCGAACGGTCTAAGCGTTATGTGCCTGGTGAAATGCTCAAACTGCCCGCGCATGGCCTTGGCCTCGAACCAGATTTCAACGTAATTCTCCTGGTCGTACCATTTATCAAGTTTGCACCGCGCCCGGCCAACGGCTTCCAGCCATTCCTTTTCATCGGAAAACCCATCCCCACGCACAACCGGAGCCCTGGTATCGTCCGCCAAGGTATCGGGACGCCAATCCTTAAAGAAAAGCTTGCGAGCCTTGGAGAGCATCGGCAGGAACTTGGACTTATAGCTGTCCTTGTCAGGGTAGGTGCCTTCCTGAAGAAGACCATAGAATAGCCATCTCGCAGTTACGGCATAAGGGACGCTTTGCACCAGTTCATAGGCCCTGTCCAGGATTGCAACCGCTTCAGGTCTGGGTTTATATGTTTCACTCGTGCTCAATTCTTTATCCCCATCAATGGACTGTCCGCGCGGCAAAATCGGGACATTCGACAAGCCCCGCCATGCTGACGGTCGGGTCTCCGGGGTTCGAGCATCCGGCTTCCGCGCCTATCGGTCCGAACTTCGAACAATGGTAACAGCGCGGCCTACCGTATCCGCTCAAGGCGGCTTCGGCCTGTAGAAGCCTGATTATTTCGGCCTTTTGGGTAGCAAGCCTCTGTTTAAGCTCGTCGGTGAGAACACCCTTCGGTGCCTCCAGGCGCAACTTATCTCCTGCAATAGTAACGAGTGCGCCTGCTCTTCTCAGGTCGGCAAGGATTTCAAGGGCGTTCATAGCTCGAAAACCTCCTTCACCGATTCTTTGCATAAATTTTTCTGGTGGATACCCCCTGATTTTGCCTGTCCCACCTGTCCCACATCAGAATCGGCTATGATTTCGTCTGCTTGTGCGTGACATATATTTTTTGTGGGACATGTACTCGTCTGTCCCACGTGTCCCACGTCAGAAGAAAGACTACCGTTCCCGTCAGTTTGGGACACATGGGACATACCCTGACATGTCCCAGGATTTTCACCTGTCCCGTTCATGCCATCGGAATCACATTCTTTTTCGTCTTGGGACACATGGGACACATCATTTAAGGGGGTCTCTCTCAGATAAATTTTGTATAGTCTCAAGACATGCGCCGAATCGAACTGGTAAGGCGTCACCTTCCTGTTTCTACTGTTTTCGGCGTACCGCCTCTTGAGTTTCTTCGAGTGCAACGTGAATTCAGAGAGGGTGTCGCCTACCCACTTTGGTTCTGGTTTGCTCTCGCCCGGAATATTCATTGCACTCAAAATATCGTCGGTGGTCATCTCAAAAGTGTTTTGCCCGGCCTCTGCCCTTTGCTTCAGAACCTCAAACAGAATAGACTGCCATCCGTTGAGTTCATGTTGTCCCTCTGCCGCTCCGTCATCGAATAAGGTCTTGATTCCCTCAATCTCCGACCGCTCAACTTTAAGGGACAAAAGAACAGCCTGTATAGGCCGCCAGAGTTCGCCTATCCGGGTCCCGGTTGCCTCGATGTTCCCGTAATGCGCCGATACTTCCTTGAAACAAGTGAGGACAAACCGATAGAGCTTGTCCCGGAGTTCCGCCCATATTGACTCCCATCCCATCAAGTCAGGGAGAGGTTTCCGGGAACGAATCAGGGAAACTCTAATACATCGGTCTGCAAGGTCAGGGTCTAGTTTTTTCTGGCTGGCGAAAGCCTTTGGCCCATAGCAAGAAAACTCCAGCACGTTTCGACCGGCTTTCGTTATTTCCACAACCCGCCTGCGTCCTCCCATTCTTTTGTACGAGTCAGCCAAGAGGCCAATGAGGTTGTCTTGTTCGGAATCGCCGCCCAATTTCTCAGCCTGGTCCAAAAGGATTGTCCCTCTCAGCCCATCACAGGTATCACCCAATGCAGCCGCCGATATATCACGCCCTTTCCAGGTGTTAAAACAGACGCATTGTAGCGTTTCGAGTGTTTTACTTTTCCCGGATGATTTAGGTCCCAGAAAATGCAGAAAAGGAGCGGCGGCAAAAAGCTGTGAGAAATATGTCCCGACTGTCCAGGCGGCCATGAGACCGTAAGCCGGATCAGCCAAGTCCAGGTATTCCCGGAAGGCACTTTTTAAGCCACTGAAAAGGGCCTTCGGACTGCTTGGAGTTTGGACGAAAGCGCGTAGCTGGTCAAGGCTCCAGGCTTCGTTGATAAAAGGTGGCGCGCCGGCCTTTACCCGGTAGGTCTGCCCTGCCTGAATTATTTCTTCTGGCTTAACAATGGCCTCTACCACTCCCCCGTCCGAAACAATGAACAGAAGGCCATCACCGTCGGCACCCTGGTCAACTCGGAAACCCAAGGTCATAAAGCCTTCATGGAAGTCAATCGCGGGATGGATACGCGGGACCGTCTGCAAACTTTGAAGCGTAGCCGTGGCCTTTTTTCCTGTATCGGCCGGTTGCGCCGCCTTTGTGATTTCTTGGATTTCCTGTCTGAGCGCTTTAATGTAGTCGGCTTTCGGTCCGAAAGTCTTCTTGATAAGTTCAAGGTACCCTTCGAGTTCGGTCCCGGGAAGCTTTGCAAATTTCGGTATTAAGGGACTCAAGAGAGAAGAGAGCTTGAGCAGGTCAGGTTTCGTTTCGGCAATAGCTTTAATCTCGCATTGAAGCGGTGTCATTGCCTGGTCGATATGAGCTTTCCAGGCGTCAATTCCGTATTTGATAATGAAGTCGTCCGGGTCCAGGCCATCAGGCAGTTTCGGAGCAATGAGAACTTTCATATCTGTCCCCCTTCGAGCGATTTAACACAAGAAAGTATCCCATTCTCGCCTGCCTTATCTGGGTCAAGACAAATGGTCACCGACTCAACCCCGTGTCGCCTTAGAGTCTCAACTTGCCCTCCGGAGAGCCGTGCCGCCACACATGCGATAACCCGCCTGTCCCCTCGAACTTGAGCCAGCGCCGCATCCGTTACCCCCTCGACAAGGACAAGGTGCTTTTCCCCGCGTGCACGGTCGAAGCAATAGGGAACATGCTTCGATTCCAGGACTTCTTTGCTGTCCAGTTTTGGGTTCGATAACGCGGTAGTCTTTGGCATCCCGTCAGGTGGAGTCTTCGAGGTCCATTTGAAATACAGTGTGAGCGGTCTTTTCCTGTCATCGTACCAGGGGAAGACCAAGTACCCGTTTAGGCGGTCGTGGAGGACACCGCACCCTTCCAGGAGCTTCCTGTCATAGCCTGCAAGGTGTTTTCTGAGCGCCGCAACATCGTAAAAGCCGATTCCGAGGTCAACAATATCGGCATCGGTAAAGCCCCTGGAATGCAGATAATTCCTGTGCTCGTCTCTGATTTGGCCTTGGCAAAACTCAATTATGTTCGCCAGAAGCGCTGACCGTTGTGAAAGGAAAGAGTATCGTTCTTGCTCTTCGGGATTGATTTCTTTTTCGGGAAAATCCACGCCTGCCTTCTGGCAAATCTCTTTTGCAATCTCGATAAACTCTACCCCGCGCGGCTTGCCGTCTCCGCCGCGTATTCGGTGGAGGTACTGAATCGGCGTGCCCCCGAACTGGCACCCTTCGCACCAGAACTGCATAGTGCTCTGAGTGACGACAAAGGAAGTTTTGCTTTTGGAAGTATGCCAGGGACAGCCGCCCCGCAGCCGGTCACCCGAAGCTTTGAAATTGTGCGCCTTATCAGTGTAGATATCTTCCGGCCTTAATTTGGAAATTGCCGCTTCGATAGCTTCAGAGATTGGATTCTGCTTGAAATTTTCATTGGTTGCAGTCATAATAAGTTGCCCTTAAAGAGATTGCTTCTATTCACCCATGCCGCGCCGCCCGCGCGGTTTTTCAATTTCGGCCTAGGATGACTGGCGAAGGTCAATTACGCTCTCGGCCAAGAGAGACGTAATCGTCGATTCAGGGATTAACACCCTCCTCCCAATTCGTAGAAATCTCAGTTTCTTCTGGTAGACCTTCATCCTCCACCAAGCTTGACTCATGCGAGTTTTCTTCGCTGCTTCCGGAATCGTATAAAGATTCTCCATATCGTTGCCCTTTCTGTCTTTGGCCGTGAAACTCAACCCCTCTTCTGTTAGAACCAAACACTCTCCGTATACACGAGCCTTCGTTAATAATCAATGGTATTGTTCATTAACTATTGACATTAAGTCTTCGCTATGCTTAAATACGCATCATCACCATAAACCGTTAACATCTTTTCAAGGGGGACAACCATGGTAGGCCAGAAAGGAAAAGGCCAACAGATTTCTTGGCTGGTGGAATTCGTTCAGGCGGATCTGAAGAAACTCTCGCGTGGCGACCTGGTGAAATTGGCAGTTGAGTTAAGCAGCCTTATCAGTGACCGCTTGCCTTATCTCACCGATCTCCCCCCTCTGTTGGAGGATGTAACTTTGTTGTCCGGCAATGTACCCGTCGTGTCGCAAAAGGGTATGTCCGATAAGCGGACCTCCGACACGACGAGGTCTACCTTCGACCTTAAGGGATTGGACTGTCAGACTTTTCTGAACCGTGGCCAAAAAGCTCTTAGAGGTTTTCTCGAAGCGGTTCTCGCTGGTATCGAACGGACGGAAACTGCATTGTCTGAAATAAGAAGATATACAGAAACGGATGTAGACCACATTCTTGCTCTCCACAGTTTTGAGATGCCACGGTTGGGGATAACGCTAAGAGGAACATTCGCTCCATGCAAAATTGGTGAGACCGCAGAGCTTATAATCACCCCTAGATTCGAATCTGACACCCTCGAAGAAACCATGGTGTTTAATGCTGCCCGCCTCTTGGAAGATGTGCCAGTTAACGTGTTTCATAAATGCCCAGAGTGCCAGAAGTGGTTCGCCCATTTCAATAAACGAGAAAAGCGTTTCTGTTCAAACCAGTGTGCTGCCCGCCATGGTGTCCGCAAGAGTCGCGCTGAACTAAAAAATGGAAATCCTGATAAATACGAAGAAGAGTTAAAGGCCGGTGCAACTCGCGCTCGGAAATCATACGAAAAGCACATAGAACGTGGCAAACCGGAGAGACGGCCATACAAACACAAATAGAGGAAAGGGAGAATTATGGGACTCCTGATTGAATGCCCTGAATGCAAGTTCCGCAACAGTATAAAAAAGAAAACCTGTAAGTGCGGCTTTGCCCTTGCCAAATTCTCAGGCCGGGTCTGGTGGGTTGAATGGTACCAGGACGGCCAGCGCAAGCGCGAGCGCATAGGCCCTAACAAATCAGCGGCAGAACAAAGACTCAGAGAAGTTCTAAGCGCCAGAGCAGAAGGGCGGTACATAAAGAAAAATCCCGATACTCGGACATTCTTTAAAGACTTGGCTGCGTGGTATCTGACTCTCCCTGAAGTGCAGGCCAAACGGAGCTATGATCGAGACAAACAGTTAATCGCCCGCCTTCTCCCTCATTTTGGCGACAAACTTTTAAAAGACATCACCCCCGCAACGGTAGAAGCCTACAAGCAAAAGCGGCTCTGTGAGGTATCAGGACGATGCAAAAGGAACTCAGCGGATGAGACCCCCGCAAAGCTGACAGCGCCAGCTACAGTGAATCGTGAAGTAGCATGCCTGAAAGTCATTTTCAATCGAGCAGTCAAAAACGGGAAGGCAGAGAAAAACCCTTCCCAGGGGATTAAACTACTGAAGGAAAACAACGAACGGGACCGTATATTATCCCCTGATGAATACGAGCGTCTTCTTGCAAGTAGTCCGCTCCAACTGAAGCCCATAATTAAACTCGCGTACTTCAGCGGCATGCGACATGGCGAAATACTGAATTTGACATGGGATCAGGTTGACCTGAAGGAAGGATTTATAAAGCTCCGTCCTGACGATACCAAGACAAAGGAGGGGCGGATTGTTCCTTTAAATCGGGAATTGGTGGAAATGTTCAAGGCCATGCCGCGCGGTCTGCCTGGTATCCGGGTATTTGGCAAGGGAAAACATCAGCGGGCATTTGATGAGGCGAGAAAAAAGGCTGCAATTGAAGACTTTACCTTCCACGACCTGAGACACACAGCCATCAATAACTGGCGTCTTCAGGGACATGACTTCTTCCGAATCATGGCTGCAAGCGGCCATAAAACCATGAACGTGTTCAAGAGATACAACACGGTCAGCAAGGAAGAGTTGAAGGCTTTGGTGGGGGAAAATCCCGTTCGATAGACACCTATATGGACACCTACGAAAAAAGGGGCCGGCTCAAAAAAGAGCCGGCCCCTTGAATTTTCTGGAGGCGGCAAGCGGATTTGAACCGCTGTNNTCCCTTACCACTTGGGTATGCCGCCTTCGGTAAGCTTTAGTGTGTACTTGAAAAGACAAATCAAGTCAAGCCGCAATGTTGAGACAGCCGCTCTAAAACATTATCCAAACCACTCTACAGGCCAACGTCAGGCTTGTCAAACATCCCTCACATCGAACCGACAGGAATGAGCCGCCGGAATCAGCCTCAAACCAGCGGAAAGCCCGAAAGACCCGCGTAACAGCCGGAGCTGTCCAGTTCCTCCTCGATTCGTAGCAGTTGATTGTACTTCGAGAGCCGCTCGGACCTGGAGAGCGACCCTGACTTTATCTGGCCGCTTCCAACGGCTACGGCCAAATCAGCGATCGTCGTATCTTCGGTCTCGCCGGACCGGTGTGAGATCACCGTCGTATAACCTGCGCGGTGGGCCATGTTTATCGCCTGCATGGTCTCGGTAATAGTGCCGATCTGGTTGAGCTTTATCAGGATCGAATTGGCGATTCCTTCCGATATGCCTCTTGACAGTATTTTCGTATTGGTGACGAAAATATCGTCTCCGACCAGTTGGAGATTAGCTCCGAGTTTTTCGGTGAGCGCCTTCCATCCTTTCCAGTCGCTTTCGGCCATTCCGTCCTCAATGGAAATAATCGGGTAGCGCTCGGTCCATCCACTGTAGAATTCGACCATCTCCTCGGCGGTTTTCCTCGGCTTTGCCTCGGCCTTGAGCTCATAGAAGCCGTTTTCATAAAACTCGCTCGCGGCCGGGTCCAGGGCTATGAAGATATCTTCGCCCGGCCTGTATCCTGCGGTCTCGATCGCCTGCATGATTACTTCCATCGCCTCTTCGTTCGAGCGAAGGTTAGGGGCAAACCCCCCTTCGTCCCCCACCGCGGCGCTCAGCCCCCTGGACTTGAGCACCTTCTTGAGGTTGTGAAAAGTCTCCGCCCCCATCCGAAGCGCTTCACTGAAGCTTGGCGCCCCCACAGGGACAATCATGAACTCCTGGATATCGATGTTGTTGTCTGCATGGGCGCCCCCGTTTAGAACGTTCATCATAGGCACGGGCAAAAGAAATGCAGAAACGCCGCCAAGGTACCGGTAGAGCGGCAGCTCGGATTCAGCGGCAGCGGCCTTCGCAACCGCCATACTGACCGCGAGGATGGCGTTTGCCCCCAGGCGGCCTTTGTTTTCGGTCCCGTCCAGGTCGATCATCAACTGATCTATCCCGGTCTGATCGATAGCCTCAAAGCCTATGAGCTTTGGTCCGATCTCCTCGTTTACGTTATTGACGGCTGTAAGGACCCCCTTGCCCAGGTAACGGTCCGGGTCGCCGTCCCGAAGCTCGAGGGCCTCCCTGGAACCGGTTGAAGCGCCCGAAGGGACGGCGGCCGATCCCAGGTAGCCACTGTCCAGCAGCACCTCGGCCTCAACAGTGGGGTTTCCACGTGAGTCAAGGATTTCTCTTGCCTTGACGGAAAGAATTTCACTCATATTGTTCCTCCTTTTTGCAGGGCGCACGCGACCGGGATCAAAACGCCGGAAGCGCAAAGCCGTTAAACACGGGGTAAGCCGAAACTTTGTTGACCGTTACGTCAAAATACTATTAAAATGTTAAATTTAAATAAAATAATGTGATGAAAGGACCATCAAATGGGAGCCGTTCTTACCGCAGGTGAATTGCGAAAGGGCCTCAAGATCGAAATAGATGGGGAACCTTACCTCATCGTGGACTTTGAATTTTCCAAGCCCGGAAAGGGTCAGTCCCTCTACCGCTGCCGGCTCAAGAACATGATCAGCGGCGCGCAGTTCGACCGCACGTACCGGTCCGGTGAAAAATTCAACGCCGCCGACCTCGAAGAGCAGGAAATGCAGTATCTCTACAACGACGGCCAAAGCTACCACTTCATGAATACGACGAGCTACGAACAGATCGAGATGCCGGAAGGGGCCGTCGGGGACGCCTCGAGTTTTCTGAGCGAAAACCTGGTCGTAAACGTGCTCCTGTTCCAGGGCAGGCCGATCGGGCTGACGCTTCCCAATTTCGTCGATCTGAAAATTGTTGAATCCGCTCCCGGCATCAAGGGCGACACTGCATCCGGGGCGACCAAACCTGCTACACTCGACACCGGCCATGTCATTCAGGTTCCTCTTTTCGTCGAAGAAGGCGAAACCGTCCGAATAGATACGAGGACCGGCCAGTACGTGGAGCGCGTCAAGGGCTGATGGAAAGGGATGAAAGAGAGGCCCTTCACGCTAAGAGGCCCTTTCTCGAAACACGCTGCCGGGTGCTGCGGCTTATTCGCGCCTTCTTCGAAAGCGAAGGATTCCTCGAAATCCAGACACCCCTGCTCACTGCCGCTCCGGCCCCCGAGGTCCATATCAGGCCGATCCCGGCTGACCTCGGCCGTTTTCTGTCCACCAGCCCCGAACTTCACATGAAGCGGCTGCTTGCCGCCGGGTTCGAAAAAATCTTCCAGATAACCATGGCGTTTCGGGCGGGCGAGCGCGGCAAGCTTCATCACCCCGAATTCACCATCCTGGAGTGGTATCGCTCAGGCGCAAATTATAAGTACTTGCAGCAAGACTGTCAAAACCTGGTGCGATTCACATCCAGGGCGATTGCGCCGAAGTCCGGCCTTCATTTCCGGGGCGCCCGCCTCGATTTTGAGGGCCGGTGGGAACGCTGTTCAGTCCGGGGGGCGCTCAAAAAGTTTGCCGGATGGGACCCCGGCCCCGACCCGGACCAGGACCGCTTCGATCTGGACATGGTGCAAAAAGTCGAGAAGAACCTGGGTTTCCCGGTCCCCTGCATACTCGAGGATTACCCGAGAAGCCAGGCCGCCCTTGCCCGAATAAAACCCGCAGACCCTGAAGTGGCTGAAAGATTCGAGCTGTTCTGGGCAGGAATCGAAATCGCCAACGGATTCAGCGAACTGACGGACCCCGAGGAACAAAGGACTCGCTTCCAATCGGCAATCGCAAGGAAGCAACAAATGGAGGGAATCAACTATCCTCTGCCCTGCGCCTTCCTGGCAAGCCTTCAGCATCTTGGCCCCTGCGCCGGAATCGCCTTCGGAGTGGACCGGTTCGTGATGCTTCTCTCAGACGCCGAAAGCATTGACGATGTTGTGGCCTTTGGACCTGAAGACTGATGACTGAGGACCGGAGGACTGAGGACTGAGTTGGTGAACCCCGCCCCTACGATTGATAAGGAAGTCTGTTTTCTACAAATCCGCTCCTTTTCGTTCTTCGCAGCTTCGCGTGAGAAATAACGGGACTGAGGGGAAAGGATTGAGTTACTCCCTGCTACCAGCTACCGGTCTTTCTTCCCGCTTCTTGCTCCTCGCTTCCCGCTTCAGCAAAACCATGTCCTCATAGGTAAAATCCGGACGGCGGCAGGCGTAAAAGGTGTTGTTATGGTAAAGGGGCTCCGTCCTGATATCGAATGGGGAAATGGCGGCGGCTTTGTCCCACATTGGGGTGCCGGGGATGGGAGAGTATTCGGCTATGTGCGGCCGAACGCCGCTTTGCCGAACAATGCCGATGGACTCGGTGACTTCTTCAGGGGTCTGGCCCGGCAGTCCGCAAAGCAGGTAGACCCCGATATCATCTCCCGAAAAGCCTGCCCCAAAAAGGTTTTCCACCGCATCCAGGTACATCTCCGTATTGACTTTGCCGCCCCATTCTCGGCTCTTGCCGTCCACCGTTGTCTCCAGCCCGAGCCGAATCGTCTTGAACCCCGCCGCATGCAGCAAGTCGCACCAATCCCTGGAAAGCGCCCGAACATGGAGTGCGTTAGGGGCGTGAAACCGGATCGCAGGGCCCTCCTCTGCAATTTTTTCCAGCACAGTCTTGAGCGTATATTCCGCATCGATCAGCAGCGCGTCATCATAGAATGCAAAGTCGATTATCCCAAAATCATAATGGTCCCTCGCGATTTCGTTGAATATCCGCTCGGCCCCGAATCGTGCGCGCCTGGGCTGAAGCCTTGCCGAAGCGCAAAAAGGACACCTGAAGGGGCAGCCCGTTCCGGTAAGAATCGGTGCGTAATCGAGTCCCGGTTTCAGTAAGTCGAGAGCCGGAAACGGCCAGGCGTTGAAATCGCCCCACGTGCTTGCGTTTCTTACCCGGTAGCCTGTCGTCTCGCAGATCATTTTCGGCAGACCCGATATATCCTCCGTAATGATGCGGTCGGCCCCACTCTGCCGTTCAGCATGGCCGGGACAGAGCTTGGCGTATATGCCGCCAAGCCACACCGGCGTCCCCGGGAAAACTTCGCGCGCGAGTCGGACCGCTTCCGAAACTCCCGGATACCAGTAGGTCATGCTGGATGTGATCCAGATCAGGTCCGGCTTTTCGATTTCAAGGAGCTTGCGGCGAAAGCTCTCCGGGTGAATTCCATGCCGGTAGAAATATCGCGGAAAATCGGAGTAAGGGCCCGGTTTTGCCAGGCGCATCCTGGGGTACTTGCCGGCACCGAATTTTTTGTCCATGCCGGGCAGGATTTCCGGATGAGAGTTCGTGAAAGGGTCCCGCCTGTCCAGGCAGTCGATCAGCCTCACCCCGCAACCCCCGTCTCTTAGCAAAGACGCCAGCACAAGCAGGCCTATCGGCTTTGCCCAAAGATCGAAGGCCGCAAAATCGGTGATCCAGGGATTGATCAGCAAAAAAAGAGGCGGGCTTGACATTTTATTGCGTCTTCCATCAGATTGCTTCTACGCTCTAGAGTTTCGAACCCCGGCTTCCGTCGGTTTGTGAAATAATTTGATTGAGATCGCCGCAATAGAATACAATATTTGGACGGCGGATTCCATTTCCCATCTCCAATCTACCGGCCGAATTATTGCGGGAGCCAAACACGGCATGCAGATCATCGATCCAGTTCGCGTTAAGAGAAGCTATACTCTGAAGCTGCGGGGAAAGCCTGCCGATGTCTTCCCGCTGCTGTGCCCGGTTCGTGAAAGAGAATGGACCCGGGGATGGGACCCCCTCGCGGTTTACTCGATATCCGGGTTTGCCGAAAACGACTGTATTTTTACAACGGGGGAAGAAAATCCCGAATCGATCTGGGTGATCACCCATTTTGATCCACTGCGCCACCGAATCGAAATGGTGAAAGTCACCCCCGGGATGACCGTCGCCAGGATAACCATCTGCCTGGCGAAAAATGAATCCGGAAACACGGATGCGCAAGTCGTGTATATGTACACGGCAATCGGCCTGGAAGGGGAAAGATTTGTAAAAGAATATTCGCAGGAGTTTTTCGACGAGTTCATGCAGTTTTCGGAATCCGCCCTGAACAGCTTCCTGGATAAATGCAGGAAAGAAGAAAACGGCGGGACCTGATTTACGTCGAATAATCGGAGAACTCAAGGAACCTCTGAACTTCTCGACGCCCATAGTCCGCCAACGGCTTCAGGGATTTTCTTTAACGATTGAATTCCGACGAACATGCTCCGCTGCTGTACGCGGAGCTGTTCGGTTGCGCGCCTCGCCTTTACAGCTTAGAATTGAATTCTCCGAGTAAATGTCGCAGGCGCACCTTGGGAGCTGCATCGAGCAGGTTTCACTTGCTTTCGAAAAGCCTAAGGGCGCAGTGGTCCGCCATGTAGACAAAGTCCCTGTCAGAGGTGAAGAGTTGAGCATTATGCTCGATCGCCAATGCTGCTATGAGGCAGTCCACGGCAGAAATGGCTATGCCTTTGCTCCGGCACATATTCGCTATGCGGGCAGCTTCGATATGGGTCTTTTGTGTTGCAAGCATGACTGGAAAACCTGCCAGGGCTTCTTCAAGTCTTTCAAAGTGAGCTTTTTCCCGTATTCCCGAAAGAATCTCATGGAGAACGATTCCGGGTAGGGCTATTTCTTCATCGGCTTCGATTAAATCACGAAAAATCCGTACTTCATCAGGTTCATTTGACCCCGATCTACGTCTGCGAAATGCAAGGGAGCAAACTGATGTGTCGACTAGAATCACCGCCGTTTTCGTTCTTCTTTGTAGTTGAAGTCCGGATCGAAATCGAAACTGCCAAATGCCTTGAGGGCGCCAAGACGCTTGTGTCTCCGGATGTATTCTCGAAGGGCCTCATTTACGGTAGCCCGTTTAGTATGATGGCCTCCGAGTCGTTTAGCTTCATCAAGTAACTGCTGGTCTATGTTGAGGTTTGTGGGCATGGCCGATTCCTTTTCAAGGGTTGCTCCGATGTTTATATCAGATCTCCACACAGTTGGCTACACATTCGGCCAACCCGCCTGCGTCGAAAAGACGGCAGCCCCGGGCCCCGCAATCGCTTCCTAATCTACTCTATTGTTTTACCGATGGAGTTTTTTCTTCCAACCGATAGTGCACCGTTACACGCTCGGAGCATGAGGGCGCCAGCTTGAGCGAGGGCGGGGAAAGGACTATCATTGCGGTGGATGATCCCGATTTGGTCAGAGTGTCAAGCCGCACCGGAGAAGTGTAAACCGTATTCACCTTCTCGATGGTCTTGCTTCCGCCAACCACCCTGCATGTTTCCGGCGAGACGCTCACGTTAGTCAACGCGATATTTTCAGGCAGGCGGCCAGTCCAATCCACCTGGATGGGAAGCTCCTTGGTGGCCGGGATATCCAGGGTCACATCTATTGAGGCCGGATGTATCTTGTTGAGGGAAACGCCTGGAGGCAGAATAATATCAGCCTGTGTAATGGTGAAGGTATTCCGGCCTTCGGCGGCCTTGCTCAAGTCCACCCGCACTCCCACCTGCCCCGGCCCGAGCGACTTTATGAGCGCGCTTGAACCTAAGAGCTGGAGGCGCGCTTCATCGACGGAGGTATCCAGAATATCGTAATTTGCCGGCCTGTTGACGTATTCGATCGGTACGTTCAGGGCTATGATGGTATCCTGGCTGCGGGTAAAGCCGAACCAGATTCCGGCCATTATCAGAAAGGAAATGCAGCCGGCTGCCGCCAGCTTCAGTCTTTCCCGTTCACGCTGGCGAACGGGGCTGATGTCGGGCATTTTGAGGTGTTTTTTCAAAGCCTGAGACAGCATCCGGCTATCCTGCATAGGGGTGAGGCTGTGGTCTTTGGCCACATTCACGCTGCCCCGCTCCTCGGACACCACGACAACAAGCGCATCGGCCGCTTCGGCAAGCCCTACCGCCGCCCTGTGCCTGGTCCCGTATTCGGAGGGAAGGTCCTGCCTGTGAGAGAGCGGCAGAAGGACCCCCACCTCGGTGATCTGCCCGCCTTCGATTATGGCCGCACCGTCATGGACGGGGCTGTTAGGCCAAAAGACGCTCATCAGCATTTCGTTTGAGACCTGGCCGTTCCATGGGATTCCTCCGTGGACCGCCTCGCCCAGATCCTGGTTTCCGGGAAAAACGATCAGCGCCCCTATCCGTTTTCTCGCCATCTGAAAGACGCTATCCGCGATGACGTCAATCGGCGTTTGCTGCTCTCTGCTTGGAAATCCCCACAGAAATGCTTTTATATTGCGCACCTGCAGGGCCGAGCGGATTTCATTGCGGAACACCACAATAATGATAATGGCGGCCGCGGCCGTTATGCCGCGTATTGCCCAACTGGTGAGAATCAGACCGATGCTGGCCGCAACCTCCTGAGCCAGCCACAACGAGGTGATGCCGACCAGCACGCGAAAGGCGTTGGTGCCTTGGAAAAGAACATACACCCGCAAAAGGATATAGCTGTTTATCAATATATCGACTATATCCTGCCATCGGATGGATGATAAAAATGCAAGAAAACTGCTCATGAGAAGGCTCTGGTCTTCAGTCCGCTATGCTGAATCGGAGTACGTCGAAAACGCGCCCGTTTTGGTCTATTATCTCAACCCGCCAGGGTCCCTTATCGGTTTCGCGGAGCTGGATTACGCTATAGGTGGACCACTTTGGCGGATACAGGCGCAGCCGGGTCTGGGTGCTCAGCTCGTCGCGGCGAAACCACCTATGGTAGATAACGGTATGCTGAGGCACCGGATCGAAGGATGTATAGCAGCAAACCTGACCCGATGAGACTGAGAACACCAGACCGGGGCCAATCGGCGTAAGGTTCTCGACCCGCTCGCACATCAACCCCTTCTTGAGGGTGAGCTTCTGGGGCGCCTCGGCATTGGCCGGGGCCTGTTCCTGAGCCGTGGCCGGGCAAACGAGCCAGGTAATGCAAAAAAGCGCCAGCGATAATACTGCAAGATACCTCATGGAGAATTCTCCAACAAATTGAGCAGGGACAAGACTGATTTAATATCACGCGTCCAATTTTCGTCAAGGCCAATCGTCGGCCGAAGTCGGAGAGCATATGAACAGACGTTATCCTGAAAGGCCCTACGCGGGAGTAGGGGCAATCATATTCCGGGGAACGGAGGTCCTGCTGGTAAAAAGGGGCAATCCGCCTGCTCAGGGTAAGTGGTCGATTCCCGGAGGACTCGTTGAATTGGGCGAGAGCCTCGAGGCCTCGGTCCGCAGAGAGGTGCTCGAAGAGGTTGGACTCGAGGTCAGGGTGATCGACCTCGTGACCGCGCTCGACCGCGTCATTTTTGACCAGGAAGGCCGAATCGAGTACCACTACATTCTTCTCGATTTCCTCTGCGAGGTCCTCGCAGGACGCCTTAACGCCGGAACCGACGCGGACGAATGCCGTTTCGTTCCCATAAAGGAACTCTGCCGGTATGACATGACCCGCGGGACCCAAGAGGTCATACAGCGTGCGTTAGAAAGGTCCGCACATCCGGGCGCTCCAGTTTATTATACGGCTTAGGCAGGCCCATCTTTATCCCGGTCTCCGCTTCGCTATATATTCCTGAAGCTCCCGGTTGTGGTTGGAAATTACCTCTTGGGCCTTTTTCTTCACGAAGGAAGCGTATCGCCGGGCAAGCTCGGGATCGAGGAGACAAAGAATCCGGACGGCGAAAACCGCCGCGTTGTAGGCGCCGCCTTTTCCGATGGCCATTGTGGCCACGGGGACGCCGGGGGGCATCTGGACTGTTGAAAGAAGGGAGTCCATCCCGTTAAGTGGAGACGAGTCGATCGGCACACCGATAACCGGTATGGTCGTCTGAGCGGCGCAAACGCCTGCCAGGTGGGCGGCCCAGCCGGCCCCGGCTATCAGGACTTTAATGCCTCGCGCCCCAAGTCCTTTAGCGTACTCGGCGGCTTCATCGGGCGTCCTGTGTGCAGAAAGAATCCTTATTTCGTAGGGTATTTCGAATTCTTCAAGCAACCGGGCAGCCTGCTCCATGACAGAGATGTCCGAGTCGCTCCCCATTATGATTCCAACCAGTGGACTTTCCATCAACGGGTTGCCCCTCCTGAATTAATTGGCTTAAGATGAATTTCCCATCCAAGATCGGCGCAGGGAAAAGATATTTTCTCTCAGGACTTTCTTTCCGGATTTGCCGGTAATCACCAGTTCAGGATTCCCGGTCACTTCGCCTACCAATCCATAAGGCAATCCATCGAAGATACCCTCAAACTCCCTGGCGCAGCTTTTAGGCACGGTCGCCAGGAATCGCCCGCAGGATTCGCTGAAAAGGACCTGGTCGTCCCGGATGATCTCATCGGCTAAAACGGGCGCCTTCCCCAGTTCGATGGTCAAACCGAGACGACCGCCTATGGCCGTCATCGCGGCGTGGACTCCCAGCCCACCCCGGTAAATTCCGTGACAGGAGGCGACAAGCCCGGAAGATATCGCCGTCTCGACAGCTCTATAAAGACTGAGAAGAGATTTGGATTTCTCAGGCTCCAGTTCGTTTGGACCGGCGAAGCCATCCACCTTCGGCACATTGAGCCCGGTATATCCGAAAAGATCGTAATAGGCTGAGCCTCCAAGTTCGTTCCGGGTGATCCCCAGCACATACACCAGGTCGCCGGAGGATTTGGCCTCCAGCGTCTGTGATTTGAGCACGTCCGCAACGATCCCAGTCGCCGTAAACTGCATGGTGGGAAGACCGCTCACTTTGTGCCGCTCGCCGAATGCGCCCGGAAGATAGCCGTCCACATACATGCTGTCTTTTCCGGAAAGGAGCGGTATGCCATACCCAAGGCACAGGTCGCAAAGCGCCAGGTTTGCGCGCACAAGCTGCGCCGCCTTGTAGCGTCCGTCCGGATTCTGAACCGCATCGTACTGTATGTTTGGCCAGCAGAAGTTGTCCACGCCCCCGATTTCGTCCAGCCTGCCGCCAACCGCCAGGATGCGCCGTACCGCCTCATCGATCGTCGCGGCCGCCATGTGGTAGGGATCTATTTCAGAATAAGTGGGCACAAGGGCCTGCGCGACTGCAAGACCTGTTTTTGCGCCGAGCACAGGCCGGATTACAGCGGCATCGTTTGGAACGTCCCGGTCCCTGCCCGTCATGAACTTGATCGTGCTGCCGCCCTGCACTTCGTGGTCGTATTGCCGCTGGATCCACTCCCGGCTGCTCAGATTGGGGGTGGCAAGCAGGCCGTGCAGGAGCTTACCGTAATCGGAGGGTTCGGTCAGCGCCGGTTCGGCCAGGCCGCGCGCCTTGGGCGCAAGCCATTCGGCATCGAAATCCCACTGGGGGAAATCCTCCGAAAAAAGGCTTAGGTCCAGATATGCGCAAGTCTTGCCACCATAACTCAGGCGCAGCTTCCCGGTATTTTCATAGTTGCCGATCACAGTGCTCTCGACTTCGTGTTTTCGCGAAAGCTCCATGAACCTGTCCAGGCTCTCGGGCCTGATCGCCACGCTCATTCGCTCCTGGGATTCCGATACCCATATTTCCCATATATCGAGGCCTTCATACTTGAGAGGCGCCTTGTCCACATCGACATAAGCCCCTCCAGCCAGCCGCGCGGATTCCCCTATGGAAGACGAAAGCCCCCCACCCCCGTTGTCGGTAATGAACGTAATCAGGTCTTCGTCGCGCGCTTCGAGAAGAAAATCATGCATCTTCTTCTGTGTGTAGGGGTCGCCTATTTGCACATGCCCGGCAGGGGTGTTCGCGCCGTAGCTCTCACTGGAGGCCGTAACCCCGTGAATTCCGTCTTTTCCTACGCGGCCCCCACACATGACAATGAGGTCGCCTTCCCCCGGCAGCTTGAGCTCGACCGGCTTGCCCTTGATTTCCCGCGGCATGATGCCCAGGGACCCCACAAACACCAGGCATTTGCCGAGATAGGAAGGATGAAAAAAGAGATTTCCAAAAGGCGTAGGCACTCCGTGCTTATTCCCGCCGTCCTTTACCCCTTCCACGATCCCGTCGAGCAGCCTCCTGGGGTGAAGGTGCGGCTTGAGCGGTCCGTTGTAATCGCGGGGCCCCACGCAATAGCCGTAAAGACCCGCAATAAGGCGCGATCCCTTTCCGGAGCCCATTATGTCGCGGTAAATTCCGACGATTCCGGTCAGAGCGCCGCCATAGGCCTCCATGTTGGATGGGCTGTTATGGGTTTCGCCCGTAACCGAGTAGTTGAACTCTGAATCGAACCGCGCAACCCCGGCGTTGTCCCACAGAACTGAAACGACCCAGTCCTTCTGCTCCTGCATCCGGAGCGTCGGGGCTTCGATGCAGGTCTTGAAAAGATTGTCCACCGTGAGTTGCTCGCCGGTGAGCAGGTCGCGGTATCGGAACTTCCCACGGAAGGTGTTGTGATTGCAATGATCGCTGCGCGCCTGAGAAATCGCTTCCAGTTCGACGTCCGTGGGTGCGGAAAGACCGAACTTTGAGCGTGCTTCCAGCACTTGCGGCCTGAGGAAGTAATCTCTGATGACTGGAATATCGTTCCGGTTGAGGGCCAGGTTCCTCTCATCGCTCAGCCTTGCAAGCTGTTCGTCGCTTGAGATGGGGATTTCGCAAACCGAGGGCGTGTGGGCAAGAAGCACTTTGGGGACAATTACCCCTGTTCCCTTGCTTTCGTTCCATTCGGCCCTGGGATAAACGCGCCATTGTTGAATGATTTCATTTGCGAGAAGTTCGCGCGCTATTGTTTCTGCCTGGCTTAGCGAAAGAGGGGCATTTTTGAGCAGGTAGAGCCGGGAAGTGTAAGCGGCGTCGCCCGTAGCAGGCGCTTTTCCCAGGTAATCGCTTATGGCCTCTATTGCGACGCTGCCCGCAGTATCGCGGACTCCGGGGCGATATCCCACCCAGATCGCCCAGTCGAAATCGGAGGCAAGGCTCCGAAAACCGGACCGTTGGGTTACAGGGTTCGTGAAAACCTCGGCGCGCACCGCTTCAAGTTCTGCTTCCGACAGAGCGGTATCTAGGGTCAGTATGCTTATTACCCGCGCTTCTCCTATTTCCCAGCCAAAGTAGTCGCGGACCCTCCTGCAAAGACTCGCCCCTTCCGGATCGAAAAGGTGCTCCTTTAAAGCCGTTTCCAACCTTATTGCCATTTTGTCTCCGACAGTGGATAGTGATTAGTGAATAGTGAATGGTGAATGGTGAGCAGCACGGCTTCTGCTCAATGCTCACTTCTTCTTCAGATGCTTAATCAATCCCATTGTCATTTTCCCTACGCTCTCCATGACTCACTCAACCTTTGCGGAGCCTCCCGTGAGTTGGATCTCTTTGGACAGAATATACTGAGTGTCAAGCTCAGCTATTGAACCCAACGTAACATACAGAAACTGGATGAATGCTTTATCGGAACTTCTGGCGGCGCCTTCGGCTATGTTACTGGGGATCGAGATGGCTGAGCGCCTCATCTGAGACGTCAGTCCATAGATTTCTGACGCTGGGAATCCTGCTGTCAACTCATATACTGCTTTTGTCAGCTCAATCGCCTGCTTCCATACCTCCAAATCTTTATGGTTCGCCACTGCTCGTCGTTCCTGTTCTTCCCTGTCCACTGCCCCATTCCACGGAAGGTCCGGTTCTTCCTATGTGGATCAACTCACTATTCACCATTCACTATATAACGAACTCAACGGCCAACACCATCAGGATCAATCCCCCGGCCGCTTCCACCCAGCGTCCGAATTTTGTCGAGAGCCGGTTGCCCAGCTTCATGGACACCCAGGTCATTACTCCCGCGGTCACTCCGAACCATATGGCAGGGGTGAGCAGACGCCCCCCCAGTATTCCCAGGCCGAAGCCGACCCCGAACGCGTCCAGGCTTGCAGCCACCGACAGAATTATTAAACTCCATCCCCGGGTGGGATCGGCGCATTGAGCGGGATCTGCACTTTTGCCCGTCAGGCTTCCAGCAACCATTTTCGCGCCGATTAAAAAAAGGAGCGTAAATGCTATCCACGGCCCCCAAACCCTTCCTGTTACAGGGAGTCGCCGGCTGACAAACCATCCCAGAACCGGCATAATAAACTGAAAGAGGCCAAAGTGAAAGGAAAGCCTGAAGGTCTGCCTCGGCTGGCAAAATCGTACGCCCACGCCCATTCCGACAGCAAAAGCATCACATCCAAGAGCTACGGCGAGAAGGGCCATTTCGAAAAATCTCAAAATCGTCCCCTTCAAAATAAATTTCCCGGACCGCAGCGCGTCTGATCCGGGAAACAAATATCTCACGAGAAAGCAGGGAGCCGGGAGGGAAAAAAGTCTTTTGCTTCCTGCCTGCCGCCATTTACTTCCTGCTTCATGCCCCTTTTACGCATAGTAACAGGCATAAATGTCGCCATGCGATTCATACTGCGCGGCAAGCTCAGAGAGCAGCCGCTCCTGATCTTTTTCGATATTGACGAACCTTATACCCATTCCCTTAGGCGAAAGCGAGTCTCCAGGACCGTAAATATTAGTCCAGACAACTTCCCCGGCCAGTTCGACCGGGTTTCTAAGACCTGGAAAGCTGAGCTTAATTTCCCCCTTGGCGTTCAGTGGAGCAGGGTTCTTGCATACCACCAGCATTCCCTTTTCGCTGAAATGCGTCGAGGTCCCCTTGAACGTCCTTTCGCCCGCCACGAAAGTCACTTCACAGGGCAGTTTTCTGTTTATAGCAACTTCTCTGGTGACTTCCTGGTCGTTCACTGTTTTTCTTTACCTCAGGGAAACACCAAACCTGGCGGTTACTTTCCTGACCAGTTCGACATGCAGAGCATTTACCTCCTCATCGGTAAGGCTCCGGTCGTCAGCGCGGTAAGTGAGCCGGTAGCCTATGCTCTTTTTACCTGTCCCAAGTTGATCGCTCCTGAATATATCAAATATCTCCACACTTTCCAGCAAAGGCTCATTCAATGAGCAAATAAAGTCAAATGGTTCTTCCACGGGCATTTTCTCGTCGGCGATCAGAGCTATATCACGTGGAACGGGCGGGAATTTCGGAAGAACCTTATAGACCGGGACCGGCCCCTTCAGCGCGAAGAGCCTGTCAAAGTCAAGCCTGAAAGCAAATATGGGCCGTTTTAGATCGTAGGCTTCGAGCACTTCCGAATGGACCCGGCCGAGTTCTCCAATTCGCTCGCCTTTAGCGAAAATAGAGGCCGACGCACAGGGGTCGAGCCACGGGGGAAAAGATTGCGTCCGGAACCCCACATCATCTATTCTCAGGAAGCCGCAAAGGGCTTCCACTACTCCCTTGACGTCCGTATAGTCCACATCGGCATCGCCGTAAAGAGCCTGCGGGATCCGCTTTCCCGCAATAACCCCTGCCAGGTGGTGAGGCTCTTCGGCCTGCAGGCCTTCTCTTGCGCGCAGGAAAACCTTGCTTAGTTCAAAAATCCTGAAGTTTTCGCTTCGCCGGTCGAAGTTGTAGCGGGCATTTTGAAGCAACCCAGGCAAAAGCGTCGTTCGCATTACGGCCTGCTCGTCGCTCAGAGGGTTCTTCAGCCGGATTGGGGCCAGTCTGGGATCGCCTTCAGAATATCGAAGTCTTCTGATAGATTCATAAGAAATAAACGAGTAATTGATAACTTCGAAGAACCCGGCGCCCGCCAACAGGTTCTTTAACTCCAGGCGCGCCCTCTGGTGAGGATCGAAACCAGCGGCTTCGACTCCGGAGACCGGGCTGGTAACCGGAATTCCGTCATAGCCCGAAATCCTCGCCAATTCTTCATGCAGATCGACCTCTCTTGTAATATCGCCCCTGAAACTTGGCGCAATCACCCGTAGACGATCCGCGTCCAGCGCGTCCACGCTCATCTCAATTCGTTCCAGCGCCTCTTTCATCTCGTGCGTGGATAGCCTGGTCCCCAGAAACCGGTTGGCCCTGTCAGCCCGGAGCACTATTTCCTGCGCTTTTATCGGATTTGGGTATACGTCGATCCTTCCCGCTGCAATCGCGCCCCCCCCGACCTCTAACATAAGCTCCGCCGCCCGGTCCAGGGCACTGAGCACGCCATCCGGGTCCGTGCCGCGTTCGAACCTGTAGCTCGACTCGGTTTTGAGCCCTAGCCTCCTGCTGGTCCGGCGAATCGAGAGCGGCTCAAAATAGGCGCTTTCAATCAGAACATCCCTGGTATCCGGCTCGATTTCTGAATTGAGGCCGCCCATGATGCCGCCTATAGCAACCGGCCCGGCACCGTCACAGATCAACACGGCCCCTTCGGGGAGATCGCGCTCGACGCCGTCGAGCGTGGTAAACCGTTCGCCGGGCAAGGCTTTTCGCACCACTATACGGCGCTGGAGCAGCCGGTTGAAGTCGAAAGCGTGAAGCGGCTGGCCAAGCTCCAACATAACGTAATTGGTGACATCGACAATGTTGTTGATCGACCGGACGCCAAGGGCCTCCAACCTGTCTTTGAGCCATTCGGGTGAAGGGCCTGTCTTTACGCCCTGTATTACCCTGGCCGTATAACGAGGGCAGCCTTGAGGATCGTCTACTGTGACCGATGTCAACGTATCAACGGATGGACCGGTTTCATCGACTGCAATGGAGGCGTATTTTACGGATGTCTTACACAGCGCCGCCACTTCCCTGGCAATGCCCACCACCGAGAGGCAATCCCCTCGGTTGGGAGTGATTCCAACCTCCATCAGCACGTCACTGATTCCCAGGGCCTCATCAAGCGGGACGCCAACCGGCGTGTCTGCGGGAAGAATCCAAACGCCGCTGTGGTCTTCCCCCAACCCAAGTTCTTTCTCCGAGCAGAGCATTCCCTTTGACAGTTCGCCTCGAACCTTAATTTCCCGGACTGACCCGTTCGGCAGCTCCGCCCCTGCCAGAGCCAGCGGAACAACTGCTCCGGCGCCCACGTTCGGAGCGCCGCAAACGATCCTGAGCAGCCCGCCCGGGCCTGAGACTACACATATTTTCAACCGCTCGGCATTTGGATGGGGTTCGACTGCCTCGATCCTGGCGGTCAGGACGTTCTTAAGCTGGGGGTAGCGCAAAGAAAGCGATTCCACCTCCAGACCCGCCATGGTCAGGCCATCTGCGATACGCTCGGGAGAAAGCGTGCAGTCAACATAATCGGAAAGCCACTTAAGACTTATCAGCATGGTTATCTCTAAAACTGCTCAAGAAAACGCAGGTCGTTTTCAAAGAACAGGCGAAGGTCGTCTATTCCGAATTTCAGCATGGCTATCCGCTCGATTCCCATGCCGAAAGCAAAACCGCTCACCTCCTCCGGATCGTAGCCAACATATTTGTAGACCTCCGGGTCAACCATGCCAGATCCCAGGATTTCGAGCCATCCGGTGCCTTTGCAGACGCGGCAGCCGCCTCCCCGGCACATGACACACTCAATGTCCACCTCGGCGCTCGGTTCGGTGAAAGGAAAAAAGCTCGGCCGAAAACGAAGTCCGACCTCAGGACCGAACATCTGGTGAACAAATGTGGTCAGGATGCCTTTCAAATCGCCAAAAGAGATACCCTTGCCCACCATCAGGCCTTCCACCTGGTGAAACATGGGAGTATGCGTGACGTCCGAATCGCGGCGGTAAGTCCTTCCGGGAGCTATGACCCGGACCGGGGGCTTCCGCTTTTCCATTGTCCGAACCTGAATGGGCGAGGTGTGCGTTCTCAGCACCACCTCTTCGGAGATGTAGAAAGTATCCTGCATGTCCCTGGCCGGATGGTCTTTCGGGATGTTCAGGGCCTCGAAATTGTAATAGTCCAACTCGACCTCGGGCCCCTCGACCGTTTCAAACCCGAGCCAATTGAAAATGCGGCAAACCTCCGTCGCCGTCTGGGTGATCGGATGCAGGCGACCCGCCGGTGGGCGCCTTCCGGGAACGGTTACATCGATAGATTCACGCCTGGCGGCCTCCACATCACGACTCCTCTGCGCCGCCTCAGAGAAGGCCTCCTCCAGCCGCAATTTGGCTACATTCAACAGTCTGCCGACTTCCCTGCGCTCTTCCTCCGGGACCTTTCCCAACTCTTTGAAAAGCTGGGCAAGTTCTCCCTTTCTCCCCAAAAAACGAATCCGGGCCTGGTCGAGGGCCTTCGGGTCCTCTTCCAGCCCGGAAAGGGCGCGGCAGGCCGTCTCAACAAGTTTCTCAACAGCCTCTTTCATTTCTTAGGCAGCTTCTTTCGCTATCCTGGCCAGTTCGGCGAAAGCCTCCGGGTTCGTAGCCGCGAGATTCGCCAGGGCTTTCCTGTCAAGCGTTATATTGGCCTTCTTCAAGCCGTTCATGAACCTGGAATAGCTCAGATCGTGCTCGCGGGCTGCTGCATTGATGCGAATAATCCACAGGCTCCTGAAGTCGCGTTTTCTGAGCTTTCTGTCGCGGTATGCGAACTTGAGGGCGCGTTCGACCGTTTCCTTTGCTGTGCGAAGCAAAACGCCCCGCCCCCCTCGATATCCCTTTGCCGCCGAGAGAATCTTTTTGCGCCTCGCGCGCGACTTGACCGCCTTTTTGACCCTGGGCATCTAAATCTCCTGTGATATAGCTCCCGGCTGCCGGGCATCGACTATCCGCCTGACGCCATTTTCCACGCCCTGCGAACCTGATGGCCAAAAGCTGGTTTATAGATAAGGCATCATCCGCTTTAGCGCCCTGACGTTTATGGCGTCAACCACAGTGTCATGGCGCAGCCCGCGTTTTCTTTTCGGGCTTTTCTTAGTCAGAATATGGCTCTTGAAAGCCTTGGCCCTGACGATCTTGCCCGTGCCGGTTATATGGAATCGTTTGGCAGCGGCGCGATTGGTCCTGATCTTGGGCATTACGGATATCCTCCGTTGACTGAGGTCCCTGGTGATTAAAGTTTCCGTACCGACGGGATATTTTCCGGACAGGCGCCAATCCCGCCAGTGAGCGCGCCGGAACGAAGATTGGGCTTTTGGCCCCAATCGTCATGGCAAAAACAATAGTTTATTTAGGACTTGACCAAGAGTCAATAAATTAAGGTGGATTTTGTGAATTTTTCAAGACTTCGGGGCCAGAATCATTATCAGGTTACGGCCTTCCATCTTAGGCTGCTGCTCGATTACGACTTCTTCCCTGAGTTCTTCCCTTATACGTTCCAGAACTTTGAACCCCTGATCGGAGTAGGCGATCTCCCTTCCACGAAAAAGAATCGTCACCTTCGCCTTGTCTTTCTGCGTGAGAAAACGCTTGATGTGGCGGATTTTCACCTGAAGATCGTGCTCATCGGTCTTCGGGCGAATCTTTACTTCCTTTACCTGGATTACGGTCTGTTTCTTTTTGGCTTCCTGAGAACGCTTGTTCTGCTGGTATTTGAACTTTCCGTAATCCATTATTTTGCAAACAGGCGGATCGGCGTTCGGGGCCACTTCGACGAGGTCCAGATGTTCCAGCGCGGCCAGTTCCAGGGCCTTTCGGATCGGAATAATCCCAAGCTGCTGGCCGTCGTGCCCAATCACCCTGACTTCCGGACCTCGAATCTTTTCATTCACATTGGCCTGTTTCTCCAGTGTCGTTTCTCCTTCTGATTAAGGTTTATTTTTTTCTTCCATAAAACTGCCGTGCTCTGTGTTCAAACAATGCCCAAACCAACACGTCCCTTGCTGGACTCGAGGCATTCACTTTCCACCAGTTCGGCAAACTGAGGCGGAGTCATTAGACTCATTTGATTTCCATCCCGTTTCCTGGGCGCGATAGCCTTCTTCTCGACTTCCTTGTCCCCAATAACAAGCATGTAGGGGACTTTCTGCAGTTGGGCTTCCCGGATCTTATACCCGAGTTTCTCGCTTCTCATGTCGACCTCCGCACGAACGCCCCGGCTTCGGAGTTCCGCGCAAACCGCCTGTGCGAACTCGAGCTGCGAGTCGGTGACAGTGACTATCATCGCCTGCACGGGCGCCAGCCAGATAGGGAACGCCCCGGCATAATGTTCTATGAGAACTCCCAGGAAACGCTCTATCGCCCCAAGGATCACCCGGTGCACCATGACCGGCCTGTGCCTACCCCCATCGGCCCCAATGTAAGTCAGATCGAATCTTTCGGGTAGCGTGAAATCGCATTGGATTGTCGCACACTGCCAGCGCCGGTCAAGGGCGTCTTTTAGCTTGACGTCGATCTTCGGCCCATAGAAAGCGCCCTCCCCTTCGCATATATGATACTGGAATCCCTTCTCATCAAGCGCCTTGGACAGGGCGCCGGTCGCTCTTTCCCAATCCTCATCCGCACCGATGGAGTTCTCAGGCCGGGTGCTGATTTCCATCTCAAAATCAAAGCCGAAAATCCCCATCACGTCTACAACAAAATCAATAATGCTTTTGATCTCCTCATTCAACTGGCCGGCCGTGCAGAGGATATGAGCATCGTCCTGGGTAAACTGCCGGACCCGAAGCAACCCGTGCAACACCCCGGATTTTTCGTGCCTGTGCACCGTCCCCAGCTCAAAGTAGCGGAGTGGCAGGTCACGGTAGCTGCGGATTTTGGACTTATAGATCAGCATGTGGGACAGGCAGTTCATCGGCTTTACACCGTAGGACTGTTCGTCTATCTCCGTGAAATACATGTTTTCGCGGTAGTGCTCGAAATGCCCGGACTTCTTCCACAATTCGGTTTTGAGCAGCGTCGGGCCGACAACTATCTGATAGCCGCGCAGCAGGTGCTCGCGTTTTTCGAAGTTCTCGAGGATAGTGCGAACGAGCGCCCCCTTAGGGTGGTAAATAACCATCCCCGCACCGATTTCCTCCGAGAAGCTGAACAGATCCAGTTCCTTTCCCAGCCGCCGGTGATCCCGCCTTTGAGCTTCTTCCAGGAAGTTGAGATACTTTTTCAGCGACTCCGCATCAAAGAAAGCGGTCCCGTAGATACGCTGGAGCATCGCGTTGCGCTCATCGCCGCGCCAATATGCCCCCGCAACGCTTATGAGCTTGAAAGCCTTGACAAAACCCGAATGCGGAACGTGAGGACCACGGCAAAGGTCGATGAAATCACCTTGTTGATAAAAGGAAACGACAGGATCGGCGAACCCTTCGAGAAGCTCAACCTTGTATTTTTCGCCAACCATGGAAAAGAAGCCTATCGCCTCTTCGCGCGGCACATCCCGCCGAGAGAAGGGAAGCTTCTGCGAAGCGATCTCCGTCATCCTGGCTTCGATCTTTTCCAGGTCCTCCTGCGTGAACGGCCTGGGCACATCGAAATCGTAGTAAAAGCCGTTTTCGATTGCGGGGCCGATGGCTATGCGCGCTTCCGGAAAAATCGACCTCACGGCCTGGGCCATTATGTGCGCAGCGCTGTGTCTGAGGATTTCAAGCGCCGTGGGCGAATCGGTTCCCACCCCTTCGAGCACAGCGTCCTCTTCAACCCCGCGGGCCAGGTCCACCAATTGACCGTTTAGCTTTGCGGCAATCCACCCATCGCCGGACCGCCCCATTTTGCCCAGAATCTCCGAAACGGCGGTCCCTTCGGGCACTGTTTGCCTGCCTCCACCAGGGAGGGTAATCTCAATTTGTTTTGGCATACTTCATTCCTGATTTAAAAACCCGGCATCCCGCTTGAATGCCCGCAACAAAAAAAGGCACCCCCGCCATTTTGGAAAGATGCCTCGAATGGAAATACTATCCTTTAAATGTCGTAATTTTATCTTTCTGCTGTGATCCGAGTCCAATTAGCCAGCCAGCCGAGCTATGAGAGGGAGTCTGCAAACCTGAACATCAATTTTCTAAATAGCTGGTAGGCACGGGCGGTTTCGAACCGCCGGCTTCTACCGCGTCAAGGTAGCGCTCTCCCACTGAGCTACGTGCCTACGAAACTCTTGATCTATAACGACATGGCCTCATTATGTCAAGGAAAACATCATTGGGCCGTATTTCCCGACCGATGCCGCTTGAGCAGGGCCAAACCTTTTAACAGGTACTGTCCGCCACTCAATATTGAAAAGCCGGCCGTTGTGACGAACAAGGCCAAATATACCCACCCCGAAAGTTCCAGAATCGATCTCCCAAGCAGTGTGAAAACCGTCCCCAGTTGAAACAGGGTAGTCAGTTTGCTCGAGGCCAAAGGCTTTATCTCGAATTTCACCCGAGAAAAGAACAGGACGAAAAATCCGCACAGAATAAAAAGGTCCCGGCCTACAATAAGCAGCACCAGCCAAAAAGGTATTTCACCGATCTCCCACAGGAGAACAAACGCCGTTACAAGGAGCAGCTTGTCGGCAACCGGATCTATATAGGAACCCACCCGGCTTTTTTGATCGAGCACCCTTGCAAGCAGTCCGTCAAGGGCATCTGTCAAACCGGCGAGAAAAAAAACAAAAAAGGCCGCCGTCATCGATTTTCTCAGCACAAGCCAGGCAAGCACAGGGGTCAGGAAAATGCGCGCGAGCGTGAGCAGGTTTGGTATTGTCATTTTGTTTCGGCCTGGGCTCCCCCTGGAGGAGAAAAAGATACCTTCATGGTCTGCGTCTCTGTTGAATAAGAATCTATCCGGACCGTCACGCCGCTGGGAAGCCGAGAGCCGCTCATTTTCAATATATACTCCCCATTGACTCCATCGAGCTTCACGGCGCTTTCCGTCGCCCCTATCTGAAGGTTTGTCACCTGCATATTTTTGAACTGTTCGCGTAGAATTCTTTCGAATTCCATCCAGTACCGATACTGGGCAGACGGCACATTGATCAAGAGCGGGCCGGCGCCTGCCACCGGGGCCGAAGATGTCCCCCCGGGAGTCGAAGCGCCTGCGCCCTGCCCGGCCTGAGCGCCCCCAAGCAGGGTGATCAATTGTGGAGCGATTCGCCTGGCAAGCTCAAGCGCCCCTTCCTGGTTGGACAGCTCCTCCATGCTCTGAGCCTTGTGAAGTTCAAATTCCGACTTGCCCTGGGCGATCCTGATCACGCGCAGACTGGCGTCGAGCAAGACCTGCTTGTTGTTGCGGTCCTCTGAGTAGGAAACCTTGCCGACCACCACATCCTGTATGCCGAGCCCCTCCGCGACCGATATCACCTGAGAGGGGGGGATATTGCCGGAGAGGTCCATCTTGACAGAACCTGGCGGCGGGAAAAGGATCGAGAAGTTGTCCATCTCCTTGCCAAGACTTCGCGCAAAAAGAGAACTAACATTATCGCTCTCTGTCGGCAGATCCCATTCCTGATCCCATTTCTCCGCAACTGCCCACAGGATTTCCCTTTTTGTGGCGGTCATTCCGCGGTAAGAAGGCCTGACGGCCCTCTCCTCGATTACCGGGGGCTGATAAGCCTGAGGCGCGGAGGCCGAGGTCTGCGATTCATCCGGCTCTTCAGCAGATTCGACATCCTCCTCAACATGCGCGTTTTCACTCGCGGTTGCTCCGGTTGGGACGCTAGTCCCAGGCGAAGGCGCTGGTTGCGCCAAGGCTTTCGGTTGAACAGCCAGAATTCCTGATTTCTCCAGGTCCTCTTTTAGCGCGCCAATGGAAACGGTAACCTGGCCGGCCACGCGGAACATTCCGCCCGCCTGCTCTTCAGAAAAAACCTGGTAAGAGTCGATGTATTTTGAGGGTTTGGCCAGGACCTTTTTCTGGATCTCGGCAAATTGTGTTCCCATCTGCGCCGGACTGAGGAAAGAGCCTATTGCCTGGGTAATCCCATGGACCATAAAGTCCTGGATCGCCTGTTGCTGGCACTTCGCCGTGTCCTGCGGGTCACAGACAGCCTGCCCGCTGCTGAAATAAGCGGCCGGCCGGGACTGTGCGGCAACAGCAGGGTCAGCCCCCCAAACGGTCAAAATTAAAACCGGAAGAAAAAGAATATAGACTGAAAAAATTAGGGTATATCTTCGCATTAAGGCTTTACTCCGGCATTTTGGGTCACTTTTGGCCGCAGAGGGCGACAGAGCAACGCCGCGCCGCATGGGACCGGAGAATTTCCGGATGGGCGTCGGTCCAACCTTTCGGTTCAAACTTTTCTTTTTAAAGCTTTATTTGCTAACATACAAGTGGTTCAAGGAAAAGGAGAAAAACTTTGCAACCTCCACCGGAAGAATGCTCCGTACGCAACTACCTGATAGACCCCTACCAGATTCACTACCTCAGATTCATTATCGAAGCCTATCCCGGCATGGCGGTAGTATCCACTCTTGACGCAACGCTGGGACTGGTCTCGATAGCAGTCGCCCCCGGATGCGAGTCTGATATCCTCCAAATACTGGAAGCCGAACGGGAAACCTTGAAGCTAAGCGAGGTGGGTTTAAATTCCTGACGGATGCCGGACTAAGAGACCGAAGGCGCCAAAAAGTTTTGCCGCAGAGGCGCGGAGAATTCAGAGATTTTGACAGGATTAACAGCATTAACAGGATTGAAAAATTGCTTACGGCCCCTGTTTTGCGTTTGGCCTAAGGATTTCACCGCAGCAACTCATGCCCCATTGAGACACCCAAAACAATGAAAAGGCCCTTTTCCAAGCGGCAACGCCTTGGGTGAACCGTAGTCCAGCCCCTGTGGGCAGCCTTTTAAAGGCAGAGGCGGCCGAGGATACTGAGAAAACAACAGTTTAGCCTCATATGCCTGCCAAAATTTCAAGGTCCTTGCTGAAAATGCAGCGCAAATGCAGCGGGAGCCAGCGCAACCCCTTGATTTAATTGACACGTCCTTTGTGAATACCAGGTTTCCTGGTTAAACCTTTAAAACCCAAAACGCGGTCAGCATTCATTTTTCAAAGAGCCAAGCTTCGCAGTGAGCTGTGGGAAACCAATCTGATCGGGCAGTATTATATCACGGAAAAATTCGGCTCTGCAAAACGGCAACCAGAAGCGGCAATAGAGACGGCGACCAGAAGCGGCAAAAAGATGTAAGAATTGAGGGATTCAGGGATTAAAACCAGTTTTCTCCCCAACCGGTTTTCTTCCGTGGTGAATCAAAGAATTGGACCAGAATCTATTCATCAGGAGATCCTTGTTCACATGATCGTGAAGAAAGAGCCTCTATCCGGACAAACGTCGCCCAGATCGCAAACGTAAGTGCAAAGAAGCATCCGCGCTGCCCCAACTCAAAACTCACAAGGGTGTGCAAGGACGCATGCTTCTCTTAAGTTAGAAGCGTTAGGCCCTACTCCGTTTGACCCTTTTGCAGCACTCGTTTGCGGACCCACAACCCCGATGCGGCCTGCATAGTGCAGATGTATAAGCCGCTTCAACTCGAAGCCGAATTGAAAAAAAAGAGGGCTATGCCGGGTTTGCCGATTGCCGCCGTACTGTTTTGCGCCAGGGCGGGAATCATCGATCTTTTCCTTAGGGTGAACGCCAGCAAGCCGGCGAGCAGGGGAAGCCATACCAACAGATTTATTCCATAAGAAATGCCCATATGTTCGATAATGACGCCGATGATTCCAACCCCCAGCCCACCCATGCCGATTCCGAACCCTAAGGTGAGTCCGGAAGCCATGGCGGCATTCTTGCTGATGATTTCCTGAGCCAGCACGACGGTTATCGAAAAAGAGGCCAACAGGGCGGCGCCTGCGAGGGTTAAAAATATATACATTGCAAGTCCGCTGTTTTGTAGAAAAAGATAGAAGCACGGCGCGGACAAAATGAGCGAAGCGCTAATGACGGTCTTTCTTCCCAGCTTGTCGGACAGATGTCCGCCGAACACCCCGCCTATCGCGCCCGCAAAGAGCATTATAAAGAGGAGGTTACTGCTGGCTACGATGGAGATATTGTGTGTTTGTAAATAGAGCGGCAAGAATGCGATCAGCCCGAAATAAGTCAGTGAACGGCAGGCCACGATCAGTACAACCTTGACAAGCTCAAACGAGGATGTAAGCGAAACAGTCATTCGGGGGCCGGAATCCGTCTTTTTCACTGCTGAAATTCGAGGCGCGGTGAACCAAAGCAATATCGCCACGAGCATCCCGGGAACAGCGAACACGGGAGTGATCCCCATGCCATAAATTTTTATGAGTGGAATCACCATCAACGGCGTAAGCGCCCAGCCGACATTGCCGCCGGCTATAAAAATGGATTGGAAAAAACCTTTTCGGGCACCGCTAACGGCGCTGACCATCGCCGCGGCCTGCGGATGAAACGCAGCCGTGCCCAATCCGGATAAAGCCGCAAGCACGAGCAACAGATAATAGTTGCTCGTCAGGCCGATGAGACTAAGCAATACAGCCATCCAAATGGTTCCTACATACACCATCCATCGCTGATTTTTCCGATCTACCAGATAACCAAAGACCGGCTGCAATATAGATGCTGTGGTAGTGAACGCCGAAATCAAAAAAGCAGCCTTACCGACACCCATTCCCAAAGCCACAATAAACGGCAATAACGTCTGGATAAAATTCATGTACCAATCATTTAACATATGGGCAATTGCAAGAGACAATATCTTGCCTTTTTGAACAGTATTTATACCCATTACATCTTCTCCGATAGTAGCATCTACGATTGACCGCTATTCTTCTTCACCTGTTTCCTCAGCCAGTTTGCTATCGAACAATCGATTAATATCACCCAGAAAACGCAATATTACAGCTTGTTCAGCTTTTTGTTTCCATGTAAACAAAAAACTTGCCGGCAAACAGCGTTTTCTTTCTTGTCCGTAGCCTAGCCGGCCGCTTCGCATATTCTGAGTTGCAATTCTTTCAACGGCATTCGGTCTCTTTTGCGTTTTCAATCGAGGCATGGAATAATGGGTTGTGTTCGGCAGGCTCTTGGCGACGCTTCATCAAAGGCGCGTATGATGAGCACTAAGCTTGAGGACCACCCGCATTGCCTCCCTCGGGCGAAAAATGATGATGCGCGGAGCAGTTTTCCCGCCCGTGAAAGGAAAAAACTGCCCGTTCCGGTAAGTCCCGTGCTCCACGCCGCTCTTCGAGCCATCTACGCAGGCGGCCCCAGGAACCGCTGGGTGTCGGATTCGTATGGCCATCCTTTATACAAATATGAGACCAGATCGGGACATATAACGTTTTTCTGCGTGCCGGCGCCTGATTTTACGAGCCGCTTCCATTTCTATCGCAATGTATTATACACCCCGTCTCCACTTCATCCATTCCGGAAGTCTCAGACACCTGGTGCGCAACCTGTCCGTGGAGACAGCGGATATTTTCCTGATCCTGATGTCACGCATTGTGGCGCTGGACGATCCGATGAATGAAATAGCCAGGATCAGCATGGAGGATATCGCCAAATTGCGCGGGGTGCGCATTCGACATGGCAGTTCCCGGAAACTCTACGAAGACTTCAAGGCCGAAGTCCTGCGATTGGCCGATCTCCGGCTCACTATGGGTTGGAGGGATTATAAGACAGGCGGCGAGGTAATATTCGGCGGGGAGCGTCCGGACAGGCTTTTGGATATACTGGACATTGAATATAAAGTCAGGGGGAATGCCTGGACAGCGTTCCGATTCCGGTGCGGCCAGGCATTGTCTCATTTCCTTGACCCGGAAGGATTGTTTTGGATTGGTTATTACAGCAGATCTTTGCTCCAACTGAGTCCCTATCATGACGCCTTTACAAAAAAGCTCGGAACGTATTGGATCATGGTAGGCACCGTAGCCGGGAAAAAAGGCCTTCTGCCTCGAGCGACGCCAAGGACCATACTGGATTTTTGTGGGGAGGAAGTAAACTGGCGAAATCCCGGACAAACGGTTGATGTTTTCATAGCATCTCATCAACGCCTTCAAGATATTGGAGTACTGGTGAATATGCCTGCTCTCGAACCGCCGACGCGCACCAGGGGATACTTTATCGACTGGCTCGATACGCCTTTGATGGTGAAGCTCTCCGAAAATCTATGGCGAATCAGACCGTCAACCAGGGCAGGGAGACTGAAATCTTTGGCGAAGCGGGCGACCATCAAAGGAATATTTGCGGAACAGAGCGGGTCTGAGATAATTCCGCAGACGGTTGAGGACTTGAGAGCAAACCAACCCTTCATAAAACGATTCAGAACAGATCATGCCGTCCATCAGTCCGAGTTGGCCAAGGCTTTGGGAATATCCCGCCAGACATTGTCCAACTACGAGAGGAGCCTGCATTCTATTCCCGAAGATAAGGCCATTAAAATTTTACGATTATGGCAAAAAAAGGGTAAACCTGTTTCTTGAGAAAAGCTCACCTATCTCGGAACTTTGTTAACCGCGGCCGGCAATAACGAGCGGATTTGACTAACTCTTCAGGCCTGTTAACATTTCCAACCATTTCCAACCCCCAAATACCCACGCCCCCGCTTCATGTTATAAGGCGGCAGGATCATCCTGGAACAGGAGACAACCCAGTTGTCCCTGACGGACACAAAGACATCCAAAGGAGACCGGCCGTGGCGCCTCAAAATCGTCTAAAAGAACTGATGGGCAAGCTACATGATTTGGAATTGACCGGCATCCTGTTGGTGTATTCAAGGGATATCCTCTACTATGCCGGCACGGCGCAGCCGTCATACCTGGCAGTCTTTCCCGACGATTACTTCTTATTTGTAAGAAGCGGGTTTGAGTTCGCCATCGATGAGGTATTTATCGGCAACGAGAAGGTCAGAGAAGAACGATCTCTGGAGAGGATCTGCAAGGATTTTTTCTCAAAAGTCAGAGGAACGGGCAACCGGATCGGAACCGAACTGGACATCATTACCGTCGAGCAGTTCCATAATTTCGAGAAGATTTTTTCCGGTTATGAGTTCGTGAATATTTCGCCGACTGTCCAGAACCAGAGAAAAACCAAGGATCATTCAGAGATCGTTAGAATCAAGAGGGCCTGCGACGCGATCCATAAAGGACACGAGGCTGTGCTATCCACACTGAGAGAGGGCATGACCGAGCTGGAACTGGCTGCCGCCGTAGAGAACGCTCACAGACTGGCGGAGCACGAGGGGATCTTCTTCATCAGGCAACCGGATTTCTTCATGAGCCGATGGCCGCTTTCATCCGGTTCCAATCTCTTCAAGATCAGCGGCGTTGTCTACACGATCACGGGGGTGGGGTTGAGTCCGTCCGTTCCGGCCGGACCTTCCAGAAGAAACATTTCGAGGGGTGACCCGATAATAGTGGATATTCCGACACTGGTCGACGGATATCATGCCGATCAGACGAGGACCTACTGCATCGGAGAGGCCCACGAAGGCATCCGGTCGCTCCATGCCGACCTCAAAGAGATCGCGGACTATCTGATCAGCCAGGTAAGACCGGGCATGAAATGCAGCGAGGTTTACCGAATGGCCGTAGAAAAGTCCGCAGATGCAGGGAGAATGGATCATTTTCTAAATTTCGGCCAAGGAAAGAGGTCCCGCCTCATCGGCCATGGAATCGGGTTGGAGTTGAA
This sequence comes from Syntrophobacteraceae bacterium, assembly GCA_003165235.1. GTDB lineage: Bacteria > Desulfobacterota > Syntrophobacteria > Syntrophobacterales > Syntrophobacteraceae > SbD1. The sequence continues at coordinate 46,294 of PLSV01000175.1, read as the reverse complement.
TGAGCCTCCGATCATTTCAGAGTACGATCATACCCAAATACCCTGCAACTGTGTCATCGCGCTGGATATTCACATGATGGAGGCCGGCCTGGGAGTGGTCAAGCTCGAGGACATGATCCTGATTGGGGAAGGGGGCAATGAAGTTCTAACGAAAAGCCCCAGGGAACTCTTCGAGATCGACTGAAGCATACTGCCTTGACTCGGGTGATTCGGGCGCCGGGACCAGGCGAGGGGCTACGTTTTATCAATGTATTTGACGCCTTCAACGTCTTTGAAATGAGCATCCTGTGTCCAAATGAGCGCCCCGTAGGCTTGAGCGGTCGCTAGTATGACACTGTCGGCAAGTGGCAGCTTCATTTCACTGCCTACCTTTGCCGCCCTAAGGGCGATGCCTGCACTCAAATCGACAACCTGCCCCTGATGCATCACGGCGACAATCTGGAGTGCAGCATCTTCACCTCGTTGCTCAAGCACACGTTTGAATACCTTGAGGATGCAGATGGTTGGAATAATGAGAGCGCCTGTATCCTCAATGGCAGGCGCATAAGAATCAGCGTACGAGCTATCTGCAAAATACTCGAGCCAGCCGCAGGAATCGACAAGATTCATATTCGCTCCAGCTCCCGGTCTACATTTGTGTCAATACCTTTTAAGAATCCCCGTAAGCTTTTGGGTCTCTTGAGGGGGATCAGCTCAATCCTGTTTTCGTATTGGAGAACCTGGAGCTTGGCGCCAGGCTGGATATCCATTGATTTTCTAAGCTCACGAGGGATTACGACCTGGAATTTGGGCGAAATGGCAACTGTCTTCATGATAGCCTCCATCGATGGGGATTTTATCATACAATATCGCAATCGATCCTTTGATGCAAGCAGATGACCAAGCCAAAATAATGCGACTGATCCGCATAAAAGGCGGACTTTCAGAGAAACTTCGACCACATCTTACGAATCGAGGGATCGAGGAACTAAAGACGCATTGAAGAACAGGCAAGCGGGCCGGAGCGGCCGTTAAGATGTTCGACGGCCTCTGCGAGGCGCTCTGAGACGAGTTGGCGGGCAGCCTCAATTTTCTTGCTATGAAGTTCCATATTGGTTAATAGTTTTTATGTCGGCGCAATGATTAGCCGTTTAATGGGCAGTGGTATTTCTCGCCGTCAGGCCGGATGATTTGAAGATTTGAGTTTGCCTGGGCGCCCGCAGCAAGTTAGATTGCAGCGTCAGCCGGTTTTTCTCCAACCGGCCATGCGGGCTCATGGGGTCCCGGCGCGGGAAACTTTTGCCGCGAACCACGCAGAAATGAGTTGGATGTGCAGAAAGAAAAAATCAAGAAAAGCCCGGCGCAGGCCATAGAAGTAGGGGTTTTCCAAAGAGGCGGGACGATACTGCCGCAGGGACAGGAAAACCCCTTCTTTCTTGTGATCCTGAGCGGGCGGGTGATGGTGAGCAAGAATGGAAAGATGATCCGGATGCTGGGCGAGCAGGACATCCTTGGTTTAGAGAGCCTTTTATCAAAGCAGCCGTCCCATTACACGGCGCATGCGGTGCAACAATGCAGGATAGCCAAATACGGGCTTGAAACCCTTGACCACCTTATCAATGAAAGCCCCCGGATGATCCAGAATGTGCTCGTTTCCATCCTGCACCAACTCACGGACACAACGTTAAATCTACTGGATATCCCCCAGGCCGTCCCGGAAGACAATGAGCGCATTCGCTTCTATAAAGACGGCGAAGAAATAATGGAGGAGGGGATCAACGGCGGGGCTGAGGTTTGCCGCCTCGTATCGACCCAGGGTGGACTGCAGGTGACGATGGACGGGCGGGAAGTCATCCTTATCAACAAACCCGGTGAATTTTTTGGCCGTCCCATTTCCCGGTCTCACGGCAGCGTAAGGAGTATCGGCCAAAGCGTCGTCGAGAAATTCGGCGCCGGCGACCTGGATATTTTAATCAGAGATTACCCTGAATCGGCTCGTCAGATCATGTACACGCTGATTGAACGCCTCGCAGCCGAAGGACCTGACACACAGCAACCGCAGACGGCTGATGCGTAGACGCGTTGACAGGGGGTGATACGGGGCGGACTCACCATCTTGTCTGAGATCAATGCAATGCCTGAACCACTTCTCCATTCCGCCGGTCCGCGCGGTCTATACGTCCGCACGTTCGGCTGCCAGATGAATGAATACGATTCGCTGCGAGTCCAGCGGCTGCTCGCCAACCTGGGCTACGTGCCCGTCAATGATATAGGTCAGGCTGACGTTATCTTTCTCAATACCTGTTCGGTGCGCGGGAAGGCGGAACAAAAGGTCCACTCATTTCTGGGAAGCCTGCGCCGCCTCAAAGTGACAAAACCACACCTCAAGATCATAGCCGGGGGCTGCGTAGCCCAACAACTCGGTGAAAAGCTGCTCGACAGGTTCGACCACCTCGATATGGTTATCGGCACCAGGGCGGTGAATTCCGTTGGGCAGATGCTGCAACGGGTGCAAGAAAGCGGCGGCAGGCTTGCCTGCGTGCCCGACGAAGAAAGCGACGGCACTGAGATCGACGGCCGCAAAATTCCGCCGCAGGCGGGAGTAACGGCCCTGGTTACAATAATGCAGGGCTGCAACAATTTTTGCTCCTACTGCATAGTCCCCTATGTGCGGGGTCCGGAACGCAGCAGGCGGGCCGATGAAATCCTTGAAGAGATCAGGCGCCTGGATGAGTCCGGCGTCCGCGAGGTCCTTCTGCTTGGTCAGAACGTTAATTCATACGGCAGGGGACTCGGGGAAAACATCACTTTCGCCGATCTTCTGAGACGCATCGGCGCGGAGACCTCAATTGCGCGCATCCGGTTCACTACATCCCATCCCAAGGACCTTTCAGATGAACTGATGCGCTGTTTCGCCGAAGTAGATTCGCTCTGCAAGCACCTTCACCTTCCCGTGCAGGCCGGCTCGGACCGAGTTCTGGCCCGTATGAACAGAGGATGCACGGTCGCAGGCTACATGGAAAAAATCAGGCGGCTTCGTCAGATTTGTCCTGAAATTGCGCTTACCTCCGATGTTATCGTCGGCTTTCCCGGCGAAACGGAAGAGGACTTCAAAAAAACAATGCAACTGCTCGACGAGGTCCGGTTCGACAATCTTTTTTCTTTTCGTTATTCGGACCGTCCAAACACCATGGCCGCCACATTTGCCGACAAGGTGGACCCTGAGGCCGCTGCGCGCCGATTGCTCGAACTCCAGAGCTACCAGGCCGATATTACTTTGGGCAAAAACCTCGCCGAGGTCGGCTCGACGCGGCTTGTGCTGGTTGAAGGGCCAAGCAGAGCCTCCAACGGGCAGATGACCGGACGCACCACCCAAAACAGAGTAGTCAATTTCCAGGTGCCTTTATCGTCGATAGGGCGAATTGTTGGCGTAAAAATTGCTTTTGCATATTCTCACTCCCTGAAAGGAGATATCATCCCGACATAATGCGCGAAGAGGGCAAGATCTCTCTTTTGCCTGCTTCGTCTTGCTTCGCGTATTTTTTGAGGTTATAGTGCGGCCGAAGGCTTCGCAGGAAGGAAATCTCTATACCTATCAACTCTACCGAATCGAGCCCGGGGGAAACCGAGGCATATGGTTGGAGGGAAGCATGTTCAAGCAGATGAAAGTGACGGGGCTTGTAATGGATCCTCACTCGAACACGCCGATCCTGGTGCTCAAAGACATTACAGACGAAACTACCCTTCCAATCTGGATAGGCCTGCTCGAGGCTACGGCCATCGCCACCGAACTGGAAAACATCCAGTTCCCGCGACCCATGACTCATGACCTGATCCGGACCTTTTTCGACCACCTCAAAGTCAAAGTGGAACGCATCGAGGTCTGCGAGCTGAAGAACAATACCTACTACGCCCTGATCCACATCCGAAACGGCGAACAGCTCAGTTCGATCGACTCGCGTCCAAGCGACGCCATTGCGATCGCACTTCGGACAAATGCCCCCATCTTTGTCAAGGACGAAGTAATAACGAAATATCTCAAGTCCGATGAGGCCAAGCCCTCCTTCGATGAAAGAAATAAGGAGCAGTGGGCCGAAATGCTGGAAAAGCTTGATCCCCTCGATTTCAGCAAGTACAAAATGTAATCTTCCAAGCACGTTCGTTATAAATTCAAAAACGGCAAGCCGCAGACCTATACTTGTTTTCAGAATAAAGATTCAGATAATGCTGTCGTGGCGAAAATAGATTTCAGGTGGGCTCTCGTCCTGGAGCGGTCATGAAGATGGATACGGCGCGTTTGAAAGGTTTGATCGAAGTTGCCAGAGGGCAGCGGCCGGCCGGCCTTTGCATAAAGGGAGGCTGGCTGGTGAATGTTTTTTCGGGTGGAATCGAGACCGCAGACCTGGCGATTCATGACGGCTTCATTGCCGGATGGGGCCGCTACGAAGGCAAGGAAACCCTCCAGGCTGATGGAATGTATTTAAGCCCTGGTTTCATAGATGGGCACGTTCACATCGAAAGCTCTCTTCTAAGTCCGGCCAATTTTTGCGCCGCAGTGCTCCCGTGGGGTACGAGCGCTGTGGTGGCGGACCCGCACGAAATCGCCAATGTGCTCGGTCTGGACGGGATCAGGTATTTCCTTGAATGCGCGCGAAATCTCCCGCTGGATATCTTTCTCAATCTGCCGAGCTGCGTTCCTGCTTCCCCTCTCGAGACCTCCGGCGCCACCCTGAGGGCGGTGGACCTCCACTCTTTGCTCCCTGACAAAAACCTGCTCGGACTGGCGGAAATGATGAACTTTCCGGGTGTGATCGGCACCGACCCCGAAGTTACCGACAAGCTTCTGCTTTTTCAGGACCTGGTCATGGACGGTCATTGTCCAGGGCTTTCAGGCCGCAGCCTGAACGCTTACATGGCTGCAGGAATCGGCTCCGACCATGAATGCGCGGCCTTCGAGGAAGCAGCCGAAAAACTCGCACGCGGAATGGCGGTCATGATTCGCGAGGGAAGCCAGTCCAAAGACCTGGCGAAGCTCATCGGAATCGTAAATGATTCCACCTGGCCCCGTTGCATGTTCGTATCCGACGACCTGCACCCCGATGACCTCATCGGTAAAGGACACATGAACGCCATCGTCAATGCGGCAATGACCCTGGGAATGGACCCGGCGCGCGCCATCACCCTGGCTTCATGGACCCCCGCCAACTATTTCCGCCTCCGAAGGCGCGGAGCGCTTGCGCCCGGATTCATTGCCGATTTCAGCATCAGTCCGACCATCGATCCCTGGAATCCCGTGCGGGTCTTTAAGCGTGGAATCGAAATTGCGCGCGAAGGCGAATTGCTCACCGATCCTGCCTGCTGGCCAATGCCGCCCCTGCCGGGCAGCCCCATGCGCACCGGCAGCATAAGCCCCGAACAACTGCTGGTCCCAGCCCAAACCGGTAAATTGCGGGTAATCGGCATACTTGAGGCGACGCTTTTTACGCGCAAACTTCTCATGGAGCCTAAAATCGAAAACAGCTACGTGGTTTGCGACCCCGAACGCGATTTACTCAAAGCAGCGGTCTATAATCGATACGTGCCGGGCAGGGGGCCAGCGGTCGGATTTGTCCACGGCCTGGGGTTGAAAAAAGGAGCTATCGCCGCTTCGGTTGCGCACGATTCGCATAACCTGATAGCGGCGGGCGTCTCGGACGCCGATATTACCGCCGCGGTTTCCGCGTTGAGCCAAACAGGCGGGGGTTTGGCTGCCGCCTCGGGCGGCCGGGTCGAAATTCTGCCGCTTCCAATCGCCGGGCTTATGTCCGCATTGCCTGCTTCGAATGTATCCGACAGGCTCAGGGTGCTCAAAGCGCTTGTAAGAGATTGGGGGGCTAAACTCGACAATCCATTTATGGCCCTCTCTTTCCTGTCGCTTCCGGTCATACCGGAATTAAAACTGACCGACCTGGGGATTGTCGAGGTCTCGAGCTTTTCCCACGTTCCTCTGTTCGAGTAAATCCGATCCAGTAAAACTTGGACCCTTCGGATGAAAAGAAGGCCAAGAGCTAAACTGCAAGAAGACTTGGCGGATATCCTTCGTATCGTTGAAACTTTCCCAAAAGTGGTTAAATACATTCCGTTGTTTTTATGCGAACAACTAAATAGCGTCTAAAACTGAATTAATCATGAACCAGATTACCAGGAGGACACTAATGAGCACCCTTTCCTGCCACTCTGTCAGTGACGTGGTCGATTTTGCGATTCAAAAGGAAGAAAAGGCTATAGAATTTTACCAGAAATGCGCCGAACGGGCAAAGAACCCGGGAATAAGAGAGTTCTTCAACGAAATGGTCACCGAAGAACAGGGCCACAGGGACATGCTCAGGAAGCTGGACTCGCTGGACCTCGATAAGGTAGAGCTCCAGCAGGTTGAAAACCTGAAGATCAGCGACTACCTGATGGACGTGACTTTTTCGGACAAGATCACTTACCAGGACGCCCTTCTTCTCGCCATGAAAAAAGAAGAAAAAGCCCTGGCCTTCTATTCCGGCTGGAAGAACAAATGCATGAGCGAAAAAGCTTCCAAACTTTTCCAGATGCTTGAAAATGAAGAAGAAAAGCACAAACGCAAACTCGAAAAGCTCTATGACGAGGAGATCCTGGGCTGGGACTAAAGTTGCCGTCCTAATCCCAAATTCATGTTTATCCGGGAGGCTCGCGCCTCCCGTTTTTTTGGGCTGCCGCGTCCGGATATAATAAAAGTGGGCTCCAATAAATTGGAGTTTGCAGGCACAGCGATTCAGGGACCTTTTTGCGAATTGGATCATTGCAGGGAAGGTAGAAAGAATTTATAATTAATTTTACTGCTTAGACAGAGACTGCGGATTTGCCTCAGGTGCGAAAGGTATTTCGATGCATGATGAACCTCCAAATTTCCCCGATCAGGAAACGCTCCAAAAAGAGCTTAGCGACTATCTTTCAAAAAAATATGGTTATCGAATCAAGGTTATTGCGCCGATGATGGCCTCTGAGCATGCCAATGAGCCCATCGAGAGCGAAAAGAAACAGGCTGGGGTGAATAAGATACGGTTCGACATGAAACCGGACGAACTTGAGTCTTACCTGAACCAGTACGTCATCAGGCAGGACGAACCCAAGGCCATCCTGGCCACAAAAATTTGCACCCATTACAACCGGATCAGATACTTGCAGAGCCTCGCAAGGTTTGGAAGCGAACCGATGGTGGGCAGGATAAAGAACAATATCCTGCTGATCGGCCCAACCGGCGTGGGCAAGACCTACCTGGTCAAACTGATCGCTCAGAAGCTCGGAGTGCCCTTTGTAAAGGGTGACGCCACCAAGTTTAGTGAAACCGGCTATGTGGGCGGGGATGTCGAGGACCTCATCCGGGAGCTGGTGATTCAGGCCGATGAGGACATCGAACTCGCCGAGCATGGAATTATCTACATCGATGAGATCGACAAGATCGCATCCTCCCAGCACCTCATCGGCCCGGACGTTTCCCGGACAGGAGTGCAGAGGGCGCTTCTCAAGCCTATGGAAGAAACCGAAGTGGACCTCAAGACGCCTCACGATCCGGTCTCCCAGATGCAGGCGATCGAGCAGTACCGAAAAACGGGAAAACGCGAAAAGCGCACCGTTAATACGAGAAATATACTCTTTATCATGAGCGGGGCTTTCAACGGTCTTGCCGAGATAGTCAAAAAACGGCTCCAGAAGCAGGAGATCGGCTTTGGCGCCCAGCTCCACAGCCGTGAAGACGACACTCGATATCTCAAATACGTCAAGGCGGAGGACCTGATTCAATTCGGGTTCGAGAGCGAATTCGTGGGCCGGCTCCCTGTGGTTGCAGTCCTCGAACCGCTCGAGGTGGAGGATTTGCTCCAGATTCTGAAGAACCCCAATAATCCCATCATCAACGGCAAAAAGGAAGACTTCCGGAGCTACGGAATCGATATCAGGTTCGAGGATGAAGCACTGAGCATCCTTGCTGAAAGGGCCTACCCGGAGAAAACCGGCGCGCGCGGCCTGGTCAGCGTGCTTGAAAAGGTCATTTTGCCCTTTGAAAAAAAGCTCCCCTCCTCGGCGACCCGGCATCTAGCCATTACCGCAAATATCGTAAAAGACCCCGAAGAGGAGTTGGGGCGCCTGTTCGAAGACCCCGAGAGGACAGGGAACTTTGAAACCCATCAGAAGCTCGTTGAAGAAGAAAAAATCGCCGTCCGCGATAAGGTCCTCAAGATAAGAAAAGATTTCGCCGATAATTATCCGCTCGTTTTCAATCCGGACAGGACCAATTTGGTGATAAACCATCACGTCAACACCGGAATCCCGGCGGAAGCCGTCTTTAAGGAAGTCCTGTCGCTATACAATCAGGCGAAGACCTTTGAATCCGATTTCTATCAAAGACACGGATTCAAGATTCATTTCAACGAGCAGGCAATCAATGAGATCATCCTCCAGGCGCTCGACCGGGATGAGAGCGCAACGGACGTATGTCAGAGAATCTCGGTTGACTATGATTACGGATTCAGACTGATAGCCGATCGAAGTGGAAAGACACAGTTCATTATTCCCAGGGAGGCCGTAGTTGACCATCAGAGTTACCTTGATGAACTAATCCGTGAAAGCTACAGGCAATACCCTCTGAGACCCGGTGAATTAACCAAAGAGAGATAGACTGAAAGGCCGGGATAGCGCCGTTACGGTTCCCCGTTATTCCGCCAATCCGCGCTTGCGCCCCAAATCCATCGAAAATGCCGAAGTCCACACGGCTTCGCTGGACTTTGACGCCGTTAAAAGTTAAACATCTACAGCTCTTATGGCGGTTTATATCGATATTTTTGCCTGTCCGGCCGTGAATCGGCCGGATATGGGCCGGAGTCTCCATGATTGGCGTATCAAAACTTTACTGCGGCACAGTCGAACCCTCGGACGCCTTGCGTTATGGGCGCCAGAGCGGCAAGCTGCCTTCGCATCTCCTCCAGTTTTCTTCAGATAAGACGCCCGTCGTTGTCTGGAATGTCACCCGGCGGTGCAATCTCAAGTGCGTCCATTGCTACGCGCATGCCAAAGACGAGGAGTTCTCCGGGGAGCTTTCCACCAGCGAAGGCAAAGCGATCCTGGACGATCTTGCAGCTTTCGGCTCGCCGGTGGTCCTTTTTTCGGGCGGCGAACCGCTGGTTCGCCCCGATCTCATCGAACTTGCCGCATACGCGGTCGCCAAGGGCATGCGTGCGGTTATTTCAACCAACGGGACCCTGATCAATCCGCGAACAGCGGCCGACCTCAAGAAAGTCGGCCTCTCCTACGTCGGGATAAGCCTGGATGGGCTCGATGAAGTAAATGACCGGTTCAGAGGAGTCAAAGGCGCCTTCCGCAAGGCCATGGAAGGCATTATGGCCTGCCAGGACGCTGGAATAAAGGTCGGCCTTCGCTTTACGATGAACCAGCTCAACGTGGCGGAGATTCCCGGCATATTCGACCTTCTCGAAAAATATGACATCCCGCGCGTCTGTTTTTATCACCTCGTATATGCCGGGCGAGGAAGCGAGCTGATCAGCGAAGACCTCTCCCACCAGGAGACGCGCGAGGCGGTTGACCTCATAATCGGCAGGACCGCTGACCTGCACCGGCGCGGCATGGCAAAGGAAGTGCTCACCGTGGACAATCACGCCGACGGCCCCTACCTCTACCTCAGGATGCTGCGGGAGAATTCCCCCAGGGCGGCCGAGGTCCTCGAGCTGCTCCAGATGAACGAGGGCAACAATTCCGGGCGGGGGATCGGGTGCATCAGTTGGGACGGAAGCGTCCACGCCGACCAGTTTTGGAGACACTATTCTTTCGGAAACGTTACAGAGCGCAAATTCAGCGAAATATGGACCGATCTTTCCAACCCGCTGATGAAACGGTTGAAGGATAAAAAACTCTACGTGAAAGGACGCTGCGCGGAATGCAACTGGCTGTCAATCTGCGGGGGCAACTTCCGCGTGCGCGCCGAAGCTGCTTCCGGCGACCTTTGGGGCTGCGACCCGGCATGCTACCTGAGCGATGAGGAAATCGCGAAATAATTGGGTTGGAAACATTTTTGAAGATGATACCCGCCGTTATTTGTTGAGTTCAAAAAAAGATTGCTGCTGTTTAAAAAAAGATGGCCACACAGACCAAATTGCGCTATATTTCACGTGGCCCCGAAGACGACCTGCTTTCCATTGTCGACCGGATACTGTTGCAGGTGTAAATATCCGTATTCCAAACGTCCTGATTCTCTGGCGCGAAAGGGTTTAACAGCATGAAGGAGAAAGAATTCACACAAATCTTGGCAGGCGATATGCTGGCTACATGCTCGGCCGCCTGCCCGGTTCACACCGACACCCGCGAGTATGTGCAGCGTTTAAGCCGGGGCGACTATGAAGGCGCCCTTGACATCCTGCTCGAGGTTAATCCGTTTCCTTCCGTCTGTGGCCGCATCTGTCATCATCCGTGCGAAGCCGAGTGCCGCAGAAAGGAGATCGATTCGGCGGTAAGCCTCAGGATGCTCAAACGTTTCGTGGTCGAGAATACAAAAGAATACCGCCTCGCCAGGCAAAAGAAACCGGCGGAAAAGAAAGAGGGGACCGTGGCCATCATCGGTTCGGGTCCTTCAGGCCTGACCGCTGCTCTGGACCTTGCGCTCAGCGGATACCGAGTGAGGGTTTATGAGAAGGACACCAAGCTCGGCGGCATGCTCGCACATGCGATTCCTCGCTACAGGCTGCCTATTGAGGCCCTTGCCCAGGATATCGGCGACATACTGGCCGCCGGGGTCGAGGTTCGAACCGGTTGCGAGGTGGGCAAGGATATTTCCTTCGATGAGCTGCGGAAAGAAAATAATGCAATTCTCATCGCGGCGGGTCTTTCCGAGAGCCATTCACTGCCGATTCCCGGGGTTGACAGCAAGGGAGTGTTGCTGGGGATTCCCTTCCTGTGGGACGTTGCGAATGGATTGCGTCCCGAACTCGGGGACAGCGTTCTTGTGGTAGGGGGCGGTAATGTGGCTATCGATATGGCCAGGGCAGCCAAACGCCTTGGGCCGTCCAAAGTTTACATGGCCTGCCTGGAGAACCGGCAAGAAATGCCCGCATGGAAATGGGAAATAGATGAGGCCGAGGAAGAGGGTATAGAAATTTTCAATTCCTGGGGCCCCAAGGCGATTCTTGAAAATAAGGGCGCAGTAACAGGCATAGAGTTCAAACGCTGCACCAGCGTTTTTGACGATCAGCATCGGTTCAGCCCCAAATACGATGAATCGGAGACAAAGAGCGTCGAAGTTGACAGCGTCATTCTGGCGATCGGCCAGAGAGCCAACCTGGATTTTTTAGCCCAATCGCCCGTTGCTGTTGACCGCGGCCGGCTTCAATGCGACCGGAGCTCGATGAGCACATCCGAACGGGGTGTGTTCGTGTGCGGCGAGGTCATGACCGGCCCGGGCTCCGCAATTGCGGCCGTAGGCACCGGCCATGACGCCGCCAAGGTCATATCTCATTTCCTGGAGACGGGAGAGACGCTGAAGCTGGCTCAACGCGCGGTCACAACCATAGGTGAGCTGCCGTCGGCAACCGCTGCTCTCGCCAAAAAGTTCGAACGCGTCGAGGTTAGCCTTATGGACGCCGACGAACGAATCAAGACTTTTTCTCCTATCGAGCCGGGATACAGCGAGTCCGAAGCGCTCGCCGAATCGAGACGTTGTCTTGCCTGCGCCACCGGCGCATATCTCAAGCCCCTGGCCCACTGCGCAGGATGTCTCACTTGCGTGAGGGTCTGTCCTTTCGGAGTTGCGCAGGTTGATAAGACCGCAGTTATGCCCGCTCAACTGTGCCAGACTTGCGGGTTGTGCGCTGCAGAATGCCCTGCGGCCGGGATCGCCCTGTCACGATTCGCCACAAATGGTATGAAAGACACCCTGAGAGCGATTCTGTCCAAGTCGGATACTGCGAAGATCGCAAGACCCCTCGTGGTTTCCTATTGCTGCCTCAATGAGACAACCAGCAGGAAATTTCTGGGCGCACAAACCGACGAGGAAATCGTGAAAACGGGAATCCTGCGCGTGATGATTCCATGCGTAGCCCGCCTCAGCACTCTCGATCTGGTCAGCCCTATCGAACTGGGCGCAGATAAGGTCGCGGTGATCGCCTGCGCCGAAAACGGCTGCTTTTACACCGGGGCTGAAGAATTGCTCGGAAGGCGCGTAAAAAGGGTCCAAAAGTTTCTCGATGAGATTGGAGTGGGACAGCAAAACGTGCAGCTTTTCAAAACAGATAGCAGCGCAGAGGAAAGCTGGCCCCTGATATGGGAACAATTCCGCTCGACCCCGGCACAAGCTGATGCCCAGGGCGAACTGCTCAAGGAAGGAGCTTCACGATGATTGTTGCGGACCCTAAACCGTTCGGACAGGTTAAGGGCTATCTCGAAAATTTCGACAAGATTCTGGTCGTCGGCTGCGGTACGTGCGTCACAGTTTGTCTGTCTGGAGGAGAAGCCGAGGTGCAGATTCTCGCATCGGGCTTGCGGATAGCTTTTGGCAGGGAAGGCCGGAGCAAAACAATACTTGAAGACACTGTCCAGCGGCAATGCGACGAGGAATTTATTCTGCCCATCCTCGACCGCGTGGCAAATGAAAAAATCGATGCGGTTGTATCGCTTGCCTGCGGCGTGGGGGTGAATTTCTTTGCCGACCGGCTCGGAACGACGCCGATCTTTCCCGGAGTGAACACTACTTTTTACGGCGCCGGGATGGAACCGGGGCTTTGGGCGGAGATGTGCGCCGGTTGTGGAGACTGCATGACGGCGCATACCGGCGGAATATGCCCTGTCGCCCGTTGCTCGAAGCATCTTTTGAACGGGCCGTGCGGCGGATCTGAAAAAGGCAAGTGCGAAGTTGACCCGGCAAATATCGATTGTGTATGGCAACTCATATATGACCGGTTGCAAAAGCTGGGAAGACTCGAGGAACTTCAGAATGTGCTTCCCGCGAAAGACTGGAGGACCGCTTCAGATGGTGGAGTCCGCCGGTCCGTTCGGGAACATCTATACAGGCTGAAATAACACAACAAAGGCCGCCTCGCGGAGCGTCAATATCTTCGGCCTTAGGCGGCCTCCGCCGCCGGGGGGAACCAACACAATCCACATCAGAGAACGAGGGCCATGAGCGATCAAAACGTTATCAAATCGGGAAGTAACCTTGAGAAGGTGCTCTCCTCCGGTCATTTCGCCGTAACCTGCGAGTGCGGCCCGCCCAAGGGCGCAGACGTGGAGCATCTTCAAAAAAAGATAGACCTCATCAAGGGCTGCATCGACGCGGCAAACGTCACTGACAATCAGACGGCGGTGGTGCGCATGTCGAGTATCGCAGCCAGCGCAATTCTGCTGCAAAACGGCCTGGAACCGATCATGCAGATGGTTACCAGGGACCGCAACCGAATCGCCGCACAGAGCGATGTTTTCGGGGCGTACGCTCTCGGGATTCGCAATATGCTCTGTCTTACCGGCGATCATCAGACCTTTGGCAACCATCCAATGGCCAAGAACGTCTTCGACCTGGATTCCATTCAGCTTCTGGATGTCGTGCGCGTGATCAGGGACCAGGGCACGGTAAACAGCGGCGATCCGGTCGAAGGAAGCGCCAGGATGTTTCTGGGAGCGGCGGCCAACCCCTTTGCAGATCCTTTCGAGTTCAGGGTGATCAGACTCGCCAAAAAAATCCGGGCCGGCGCTGATTTTGTTCAAACCCAATGCATCTATGATATGGACCGATTCCGGGAGTTCATGAGGATGGCCTGCGATATGGGATTGGACAAGCAGTGCTTCATCCTGGCCGGACTGACGCCGCTCAAGTCCGCCGGCATGGCGGCCTACATGAACAGGAGTGTGTCTGGAATCACCATTCCCGATGAGATCATTAAACGCATCAAAGGTGTTCCCAAGGCGAACCAGGCCGAAGAGGGAATCACGCTCCTTCTCGAACAGATCCAGCAAGTGCGCGAAATTCCCGGTATTGCCGGCGTGCACATAATGGCTATCGAGTGGGAGGAAAGAGTAAAAGAAATCACTACCAGGGCCGGCCTTCTTCCCCGACCTCTGCTCTAGCACATTGTAACGTGGATTATTTCGCATTGGCGTAGGGTGGGCAAAAGCGAAGCGTCGCCCATGTGGTGGGCGCGATGAAACCGTGCCCACCCTACAGCGGCAATTTTTAGGCGATTCTCGCATCTGAGAACCCTTTTTCATCACCCTGCCAGATGTTTTTCCGATATTTTAGGATGGCCGTGCCTCACCACCTCCGCCATCCAAGAGAACCGGCCTTCGTGAGGTCCAGCCTCTTCCTTCATTGAGCTTTAAATCGCCCTGCCTTGAGCCTTCATATCCTGAAAAGCATTCGAACTTAGCGAAATCGTATTTGTATTTAAGAAGTTTTGCTTGTATTTTCCTTTTTTCACAAGGATGCCCACTTCGCTGTAGACCGGGTGTTATGAAAGGCAATGAACAAGCAGGAGTAGAATCGTGAATGGTTTATTTTGCGCCGAATCCGTCGTGGTGGTCGGGGTTTCCGAATCAGCGGACAATCTCGGGCAAAACGTCATGGCGAACCTTGTTAACCTCGGATACCAGGGAAAAATCTATGCCGTTGGCCCTCGAGGCGGAGAGGTTCTTGGACACCCGGTTTATCGCACAATCGCAGCATTGCCTGGAAACCCCGATCTGGCCGTTATCCTCACGCCTGCGCGCTTCGTTCACGATATGCTCGTTCAATGTGGCGAGAAAGGCGCGCGTTGGGCTGTTATCGAGTCCGCCGGCTTTCGAGAACTGGGAACCGAGGGAGAAATGCTCGAACGGGAAATCATCGAAGCCAGCAAGAAATTCGGCCTCCACTTCGTCGGCCCCAATTGCGTAGGGATGATGAATACAGCTAACGGGCTTTACACCACATTTGTCGCTTTTGAAACCCCACTCAGGAGAGGTAAAATCGGTGTGTTCGCTCAAAGCGGGGGAGTCGGTCTTTCCCTTGTCGAGAGGCTCTGCACCTCCGGAACAGGCATAAGCAAGTTTGTCAGCATGGGAAATAAACTGGACCTCGATGAGGCCGACTACCTGGCCTATCTCATGGATGACGCGGAAACCGCCGTCATATACTTCTACCTGGAAGGTTTCAAAAGGGGCCGCTCTTTTGCAGACCTCGCGAGACGATGTTCCAAGCCTATCATCCTGCACAAGTCCAACACCGGCGCTATGAGCCTCACAATCGCCCAATCTCACACGGCTGTGCTGGCCGCAGACGACCAGGTCGTTGATGCGGTCTGCCGTGAGAGCGGCATCCTGAGGGTTCATTCCGTCTCCGAAGCGGTCAGAGCTGCGAAGGGTTTTTGCCTCCCGCCGCTTAAGGGGAAAAACCTGGCCGTTTTATCACGGTCCGGTGGACATGCGGTCGTAGCCGCCGACGTTTGCGCAAGTTACGGCTTTAGCCTTCCTCCTTTGGAGCGGGACACTCTCAATGAAGCTCAAAGCCGCAGCCGCGCCGGCGTCATCCGGTTGGGAAATCCCCTGGACCTTGGGGATATCTTCGACCTCCCCTTCTATATCAGCGTAGTCGAAAAGGTCCTGGGGCAGCATAACATCGACGGCGTCGTGTTCATCATGGTGTCCCAGATGGCGATTGAGCGGGAGGTGACACGGCGTTTGGTGGAAAGCCTGGCCGAGCTCTCCCGGCAAGCGGGAAAACCTGTCGCAACGGTTATGGAAATCCCGCTTGAAGAGCGGGCGCTCCTGGAGAAAAGCTCAAGTTCTCCCTTTTTTCTGGAACCTGCGGAAGCTGTGAAGGCCCTTGCGGTTCTGTCGGAGTGGAGCAAGACCGACGCCTCAGACCGTCTGAAACCCGAATCCGATGTGAGCGCCGCGCCTTCTCACGGCGCCTTGACCATACCTGTTAAGAAGATCGAAAAATGGTTTAAAGACATCCAGAAACAAAATCGGCAGCCCCTTCTCCACGAGGCGCTGGATTTGCTGGACCTGACGGGCATACCGGCTGTGCCCTGGCGCATGGCGAGGCGCCTCAATGAGGCCATTGAAGCATCTGAGGCCCTTGGTTTTCCCGTGGCCCTCAAAGCGGTCTCGCCTTCGCTTCTGCACAAAAGCGACAAAGGGGGCCTGGCATTGGATGTGCGGGACGCAAAATCCCTCAGGAATGAATGGCGCCGGTTGCACAAGGTTTCGGATGACGTCGTGGGCATCGTGGTGCAAAAGATGGCCCCAGCCTCACGGGAACTTGTGATAGGGGGCAAAAGGGACCCGTCCTTTGGCCCTGTAGTGCTCACCGGCCTTGGAGGGATTATGGTTGAGGTCATGAAAGATGTAAGTATCCGTCTTGCCCCGATCGATACCGGCGCCGCCATGAAAATGCTCGGAGAGCTATCGGGAAAACGTATACTGGGCCGATTCCGGGGCATGTGCGAGGCAGACATCGAAGCTGCGGCCCGCATCCTTGTGCAGGTCTCCCTGCTCATGCATCACTTCCCACAAATCCTCGAGATGGACTTGAACCCGGTGAGCCTTGACGATGAGGGGAAGGGAGCAGTGGCTTTGGACGCGCGGCTACTGATGTAGAGGCTCACCTGCCCCCGGCGCGCCGCACGGGGAAACCGGAAGTTTGGTCCCACCCCCCAACGGAACCGGAGCGCAAAAGGACCCTTCCGACACGACTCTTGGGTTTACCGCCTGCAGGCTTTGAGACAAGGGGCCTATTTCGTCTAAAATACCGGGAGAGGGGATTGGCGATTGCGATAAGCTTCCGTAGTTGTTGGATGAGAAATAAGATGACTGTACTGCCGTTGCAAATGCTTTCTGAGCAGAAGGAGATGATTCTATCTCCCAGGGCGCTGTTTTATCATTGTCGGCGTTAAACCAGACGAGCGCCTTGACGCCAGTAAAGTAAACAGGAAGCTGTACCGATAAAGCATCGGTGATCCAATAACTTTTGCGGCCCCCTCCATATTCTCCGCAGGATGTCTCGGCAATCATGATCGGCTGCGAGGTTATGCTCAATATTTTATTGTAGAGAGCAGTGAACACCTCGGAAAAAGTCTGCCAGCCCAGCCTGTCATTGCCTGCATTGTAGCCGTCCATTCCAACCCAATCGACGTAGCCGTCGCCAGGATACATTTCCTGAAGATCGTCCAGGGAAATACCGCGACCCATGACTCTGCCGGGGCACCAAACCCAGGTGACATTAAATGCTCCCACCTCTGCAAAGATATCATGCACATGTCGCCATGCCTCAACATACTGGCCCCGGCTATTACCATTGGCGACCTCAGACCAGGGATACCAGTCACCGTTCATCTCGTGAGCGAACCTTAAGAAAAATGGGTGCTTCCATGCCTTGGCGGCCTTTGCAAATTTGGTGATATAAGCATCAAACTGCCCATCTATGATGTTTTGAAGCGAGTACATGGGTTGCGTCACCCCATAACTTAGTCCTTTCCATGGCTCCCACGAGAGCAGAGGAATGGATCCATGGTTTCTCACCTGATTCATCATCGCAACATCGAAAGAGTTGTTCTGGTCCCCCCATCTTTGAAACCAGTGGACGATCGACACCTTCTTCCTGGCATCCTGTTGAAATTGTGTGATATTCAGCGCATACGCCCCGAAATATATCTTACCGTTCGCCGCCTGGCCGTTTTCCTCTTCGAGGCCGAGACTCAACCCGATGCTGCCGGCGTTGGCGAGTCCTGGAACGACCGGCAGGATCGCTGCAAACAGGATTGTCAAGACCAGGGCCTGTTTCATAGGTCAACCCCTTCCACATTTCAATATTCACAGGCACAGTCACCTTGAATCCGCAGGCAAATGGCCCCCATCCTCATCATGACAAATTATCGTCCATGATGGACGACTACTTTAGCAGTTTCCGCCATCAGGGCCTATAGAGGACTTTCACCTTCCGGCAGGGGGGATTTCGACCATCGCCAATCCCGGCGTCATCTTTAACCCAACCTGCGCCAGTCCCTTTGGCGTGGTAATTCCCGGTAATAATGAACCGCCGTTCCGTAACGGCTGCAGAATGGGAGGGGGGACGGGGATCTATAAGCGCTCGAATAAGCAGCGCATGAAAATTGCCTAAACAACGGGGCTGCATAATTTAGCCTAGGGTAAGCGAAAGCGCTGCGCTGGGTTTTGGCGCCCCAAATACACTGCCCTGAAAGGGCTACATACAAATTGTCCCCATGTTGGAATTTGCACTTTGCAATACGGGTTTATGCAACCCCTTCGGGGTACAAAGAAAAAATTCATGGAATCCCACACCCAGGGTGGCGCTTTCGCTTACCCTGGGCTGAATTATTCAGCCCTTTCAGGGCTTAACACACTAACTTTTAAACACTTTAGAGAATTGCAATCACGTATGTGTCTAGTTTCTTATTTGAGCGCTTATGGGACGGGGGTTAATTCCGAGGGGCGTTGACTCTGAATACATATGGTTCTTTTGCGCCGTGAAGCATCATCATCATCCGGGCTGATTTTTGGCCGTTCGATCCAGGCGTATCCTCATGTCCTGGATGAAGCGGCGCATTTGGGATACGAGCATATCCAGCTCCCGCGCCGTGTCTTTTGTCAGCCTGCCGTGGTCGATGTTTTTCGAATCGATCTCTTCCAGGGCCATATCAGCGAAAAGCAGATAGGCAAGAACAGCGCCGAGGGCGCTTTTGTGGGCCTCGGACGGCATGAGGCCGCACCGCTTTAGAAGCCCGCTAACCTCAACTCTGAAACGTGCAATACATTCCAGTATCCTTTCACGCTGCTCCGGGGAGATATCGCAAACATATTCCGGTAAAAGGGAGGGCGAACGGGCATTGTCGAGGACATGCACGGAGTCGGAAAGGAGTTTGTCCACATGCTCCAGTGTGGTCAAAAAATTCCTCTTCTGGCCGGCGTTCAGTTCCACCATCGAAATTCCCTTAGGAGACCGTTCCTGCGAGTGCAAAGAGAGACCGTTGAGAAGACGAAATTCGAGATCAAACTCTGTCGGCTGAAGGAGCGCAAGGGGGCAAAGCCCCGTGCTCAACACCAACAGAAGGGTCGGCATCGGGCGCGCATCCGGATTTAAATACCCTTTCATACAGATCTTCACCGTAACTGGTTTGCAATGGTTCTCCTTCGACTACCATGA
The DNA here is from genome assembly GCA_003165235.1 of Syntrophobacteraceae bacterium. GTDB lineage: Bacteria > Desulfobacterota > Syntrophobacteria > Syntrophobacterales > Syntrophobacteraceae > SbD1. The sequence goes on along the minus strand of PLSV01000175.1, from coordinate 27,114 downwards.
AGGTTCGTGCTCCGTCGGGCCTTCTTTCAGCGCGCAGGAAAACGGCGTTTTTCATTTTTTGGCCGTACATACCGTGTGCGAATTCGTATAAATGCGTAACGAAAAAGACTTTGACACCTTTTTCCACTAATGCGCCGGCTATTTGCCTGGCAATTTCCGAGCCTTCCCTTTCATTTGTCGCCGCAAACGATTCATTAAACAGCAACATGGAAGTGGGAGTGATGTTGTCGGCGATATCACTCATTCTGCTGAGTTCTTCATCAAGTTTCCCGCTCTTCATGGCAGTGTCTTCTTCCCGCTTGTAATGAGTGAAAACGCCCTCACATACCTCGGAAGAAAATGAATCGGCAGGCACAAACATACCGGCCTGCGTCATCAACTGGGCCTGGCCGATGCTTCGCAAAAAAGTCGACTTGCCGCCCTGATTGGCGCCTGTAATTATCACGAGGTCTTTATTGTCCGCATTCACATCGTTGCCCACAACTTTCTGTTTTCCGCTCAAAGCGAGACAGACATCGTATAGACCATGAAAGGAGCGCCTGCGTTCGCCGGAAGCAGTGGGCACGGGAAAGCACGCCGGCGCCCCTTTTTTGACAAGTTGCTCATGCAGGTTCAAACAACCGGCATAAAACGCCAGTTCCGTTCGCAGCATCAGGAAGAAGCTCAGAATGTGATCTGCGGACTGGGCGAGCGCATTGGCGACAAGGTTCAGACCTCTGTCCTTCAGGTCCGCCAGGGCCTTCGCGCCGTTTTCATCGCGAGGGGGGAGACGAAAGGAGTAGACGGGAGATTGTCGCCCAAAAATTCGTTCCACCCAATTCTGTTTTTTGCCACGGGATTTATGGAGAACAAAATTGACAGCTTTATTGCCCTGTCCCAACTCGGCGCTTATCAATACACCTTTACGAAATTTGAGCTCTTTTAAGTGCTCCTCAATCCTGGCGAAATACTCATCGCCCAGGTCCTCCTTCAGCATCGCGAAAAACCGCGCAAAGCCCTCCGAATCAAATTTACCGGCGTGTTCATCGGCGACAGTCCTGAGCTTTTTAAGCTGGCCCACAAACATCTTTAACGCCTCTACCGAACTAAACAGTATTGAGCCGGGATATCTGCTTGAAAAGCCCCACCAATGCCTTTTCTTCTTTTCTATCGATTCCAGCGCCAGATTATAGACACTCCTGACAATAGAAGGATTTTTCAGGCAATCCTCAAGAATATTTTGACGATATAGAATAGAATCCGGATCGTTCAAACTGGACAAAACAGCCTTCTCCGCCACTTCCAATAAAAATTCGTCGCCGAGGGCCATGGTCTCGAACAGAGTGTTCAACGCCAGGTCTTGTGTGAGCGCCTGCTCGTTCAGCGGTGGTTTCCGCTGCAGGTCGAAATCTTGATCTTTATGCATGAGGAACGCTTTCATGACTTTACGCGCTCCTTCAGGCTCTCGTATGTAAGCCGGTGCTTTTCGGCAATTGACATCGCGTATGAAAGCCCGTCGGCCTGCCTTCTTAGAATTTTGAAAGTCCGCAGCGCGGGATCTTCCGGAACTATCGTGCTCACCATTGATACGACCTGATCGCCGAAAGAAGCCAGTTCATCAATGAATGTCACCCAAACGCACAGCAAATCGAACTCTATCATCTTTTCCATCACTTTTTTGCTCAGGAAGACAGCGTCCTGTAGAGTTGTAGAAGTGAAAATCTCATTCAGTATGATGATACTGCTCGATGTCGCCCGGTTAAGGATATCGTAGATTCGGACCAGGTCGTCCTGCAGCTTGCCGCGGAGATTTTTCATATCCTCTTCTCTTTCGAAGTGCGTAAAGAGCCTGTCGAAAAGAAAGAGTCGCGCTTCTGCGCCAGGGACAGGACAACCTATCGCAGCCAGATAATGCAACTGTCCGAAAGTGCGGGCGAAGGTCGTTTTGCCGCCCTGGTTCGGACCGGTTACTACAAATATTCGCTCCTTATCTGTCAAGTAGAAGTCATTACAGACGATGGCTGAGTTTTCGCCGATGAGTTTATAGGCCAGGGCGAGATCGAATCCCTCGTAGTCATAAATCTCCCTGCAATTGTTGGAGATGCGCGGATAGCAAAATTTCAAACCGGCGCGTTTGAGTATTGCCATGTGCTCAAGGTAAGCGATGTAAAATTGAATTTCCCGGTCGAAGGCGGCTACCGCTTCATCCAGAAAATTGCTGTTTTTGGCGCAGTAGCTGTCCAGATTTGAAAATGTGTCTGGATATAATTGAGCTACAAAATCCAGTATTTTGCTTTCAATATTGTTCATTCGGGGCAAGCAGGAAAATTTGACGCTGTAGTCTTTTACGTCTCCCTGTTTGAATTTTGCGAATGTTTCCTCGACGTCCGCGCTGTAATCGGATTGGGCGCCATATTTGCGAACTTCGAAGCCATTGTCTTTTATTAGCACACAATATCTTGCTTCGGCCAAATCAGCCTTAAGCTCTTTTGTTTCTGCCAGAAGAGAGGTAAAATCGGCGGATCCGGCATAATTCGCTAAATATTCGCCAAAGGCCAGAAACCCGCGGGATTTAAGAGCTACATTGGATAGATTAGCTGCAAAGCAATTGACGGTATCGCAATAAACCTCCACTGCGTCCAAAAACCACGCTTCTTTCTGATAATTGTAGTGAAGGCCGTCCGCCTGGGCCAAGTGCTCGCGCACTGTGCGCATTTTTTGCGAAAACGATTTTACATGTTCGGACAGGGCCGCATTTTCAAGGTCCTGCATTATCTCATGACGATACTCAATCGCATCGGTTCGGTTCAGGGGATAGTAAAAGAACGGTTTAAGATTATATTCTTCCCTGCCCGCCGTGACGGCTGCTATGATTTGATCGAGATTCAAATCGACAAAAAAATCCAGGGCGTCGATTTGTCGTTCGTCTATGAAATCTTCCGGTCTTTCAAACAGTATGCTCGGGAAATTCATCGCCAAACACCCTTCGATAAAAAGCAACCATGCATCACGCCAAAAAAAAAGCCTCCACCGCACCCAAACAGCGCAGTAGAGGCTATCAGCCAACGAACGGCGTTTCATGCAAAGCGAGCCTCATCGCTCGAAGCTTATTTATAAATTTATCAGGTGGACGTGTCAAGCTCAACAGGAAATGGGTCTTTGAGAACGACCTCACGAAAACCCTGCGCCATGGTCCAACTCTACACCTCTTTACTCATTTCCCATGGGGAACCGGTCTGGCCCCCATTTATCTAATCTCAAATATTTCACGAGCCACCGGTCAGCATTGTCACACAAACTCAGCCCTCCTCGGCAATCCTGGCAATCTCTTTAACGGAATCAATCAATTGGGCTGTCTTTGGGTCAAGGTATTCGGCCAGTCCATCCGGTGGTTTGCCGTAACGCCCCAGGCGTTCGCCTTCGATCTCCACCAGGCTTATCCATAAGGCTGAACACCGGCCCAAAATTGATTTTGCGACGTTGCCGGTCATTGGCCCCAGATCTAGATCGTCCCGAACCTCAACAAGAACTCTCCTTATCTTTTGCACCTGGATCGAAATTCTTTCCCGCTGATCTTTTGAGAGGGTATTGCGCTCCCGGTACAAGACCGACCTGTTTTCCCGGCCATGCGCCCACGCCTCGAATTCCAGGAGGGCCTCGTCAAGAAGCCCGAGTGTGGTTTCAATGCCGTTTTTATGAGGTCCCGGAATAAATTTTCGACTGCCGCCCATATTCATGCTATCCAGTTATCTATGCCAGAGGCCAAAATTTCTTTAGCGGATTTTCAAATGCGGCCCCCGTACCGTTTCGCATCCCCGTCGCGCAACTCTATGGCTTCATTTTCACCCGTCGAAGCGCCGGATGGAACAGCAGCTTGAGCCGTTATTCCGTTGTCCACTTCAGCAGNNGCCGGAAAATACCTCATGGCAAATGCTGCACCTGAATTTAAGAAGTTTCTTAGGCAGTTTCTTATATCCAGCAAGGGTGGCCCTGTAATCCTCTATGAACACGTCGTATTCTCCATAAATAGCATGGTCCATGCATATACCCATCCCACAGGTAATGCATGTGGCTATCGCATCGAGATCTTTCCCTTGTTTGGCGCAGGCATAGCATTTCATAATAGATTCTCCCCTTAACATGAAAGTTACATTAGATAACTCTTAATGGAAGATCCCTTTCACTCGGCATGCCGGGTTGTCATCAGGGAAGATCCGGCGGCTTCAAGCGGCCCATCACCCACCCTTTGCACGAGACGCAGCGGCTGCACGCATACGCCGGCATCTCATCACCGCATCAATCCCTGAATCATCAGGACAATGAAAAGGCTGAGCAGGACGTATACTGCATAGACATTGACGCTGCCTGTGTGCATACGCCCCAGGAGCGAAGCCGTCCACTGAACCGCCCTGGAAACGGGTAGAAAGACAGACCGGTCCACAATATGGACCTCCTTTCGTCCGTTTTTAATCGCCATGCGGAAATGCTCGGAGATCGTTTCTTTGCGGTCGTCGAATGTCGAAGGACGAAATACGGCCTCGAATATCACCCGAACGGGATTTGAAAAACCGGTGGCCGTGTAGGTCATTTCCGGCATCAACCGCCGCAACCCGCCGTCCCAGGCCGGACGTCTGACGACGGTCCTGGCCTTCGTCAATATCCGGACAATCACAAAAGCGCCGCCCAGAAGCAGCAGGAGGACGACAAAGGTGTAGGATGTGGACATTGCAAAGACAACCGGGTTTTTCTGTGCGCCCTGATGCAGAACCACCAACCCTCGACCGGGCAGCAATCCGCGGCCGGTTTGGGCGCCCAGATCGTGAAATTCCTCGAGAAAGGCGTCGCTGAACGTTGCATCGCCCTGCGCAATGGTAAAAAACGGGGGCGCCAGAGCGTTCAAGACGCTTTCATGAGTCAGGGGTGTGATCGCCTTGTCCAGAACAGGGATCACGTAGGTCGGCAAGATGCCCAGCAGAAGGCAGCAAAGGGCCAATATCCCCATCGGAATGCGCATGGAGCGTTTCACTTCAACGGCTGTTTTGGCTGATTGTGACCGCGACACACCCAGAAAACTCATCGCGAAGGCCTTCACGAAACAGGTCACGGCCAAAGCGGCCGTCAGCGCGAGAGCGGCCCCGCAAAGAGCGAAAACAATCTTCACTGCTCTTGACGAAAGCACGGCGCTCCTCAACATCGTCTGCAACGTCAGCCACTCGCTGACAAAGCCGTTGAAGGGCGGCAGGGCGGCGATGCACAAGGCGCCGGCAAGAAAAAAGAGACCCGTCCAGGGCATGACTTTGATCAAACCGCCAAGGCGGTCCATGTCGCGATGGCCCAGGCTTGAGTCCACGGCGCCGACGCCAAGGAACAGGAGCGCCTTGTAAAGGGCGTGATTGGTCATATGATAAAGGGCTGCCGTAAAGGCGACGCCAGCCAATACGGCATATCCCGAGGTCATGAACACGAACCCGGCCCCGAGACCCGCAGTCATAATTCCCATGTTTTCGATGGAGCTGTGGGCCAGCATTTTCTTCATATCATTCTCTGTCGTGGCGTAGAGAATGCCGATAAGAGCGGAAAGGCTCCCGACGATCAAAACGATTACGCCGGGAGCGACCTGACTTAAAGGAAGGATGTCCGCGTTGACCCGCAGGATGCCGTAGAGGCCAAGATTTAGAATCACACCGGATAAAATGGCCGACACATTGCCCGTCGCCGCCGGATGGGCGCGGGGAAGCCAGATATTGATCGGCGCCAGGCCGACTTTTACGCCAAAGCCGAAAAAGGAAAGGAGAAATACGGCCCAGCGCGCCGGCTCGCTCATAGCTGTGGATGCAGCCTTCAACGATGCGAAATCGAGTTTCCCGGAGGTCCCGGCCAGGAGAAGCAAAGCCATGGCGGCGGCGAGCGTTCCGGCTTCACTCATGGCCAGCATGAGATAACCGGCCCGGGTATTGTATTCATCTTCGTGTTTATAATTCACGAGCAGGTAAGAGAGAATCGACATAAGCTCCCAGGAAAACAGGAACGTCACGACATCGGCGGCGACCAGGAGCAAGACAATCGAAGCAAAAAGGAGGTGATAGCAGGCACCGAAGCTCCTCAAACTGTAACGGCCCAGATACTGTTTCATGTAGGCCGCCGAGAAGATGGACACGGGCAGATAGACCAAAGCCGTCACGAACACGAACAGGGCGGACAGACGATCCATCCGGAGAACCAGGGGGCCGAAGGAAAAGAGGTCCCAGAGGCGCAATTGCAACGGCTGTCCGTAGAGCAGCGTATCCCCGCTCGCCATAAGAAGCAGTACAGCCGAAGCCGAGGCGATCCAGGAGAGAATCATCGGATTTCGCCGGCCGGGCGTAACAGCGGACACGGCTGCGCCGATAGCGCAAAGAATGAGAAACAGAATGAAAAGGCTGTTCGTCTCAAACATTTTCTTTGCCTCCTGACTCCAGCGCGGTTGACGGCCATGACGCAGACGGCTTTCTGCCTACCGTCGCCAAAAGACCATGGATGAGGGCCAGGGGCGGAGGCGGGCACCCTGGAACGGCTACGTCGACCGGGACGATATCGGAAGCGCCTCCACCGGAAATGAAGCTCGGCCCGAAAACTCCGCCGCAAAGCGCGCATGCGCCCACGGCGACCACCCTTTTCGGGGTTGGCATCGCCTCATATGCCTTTTTCAGGGCCATCCGCATGTGGTCGGTGACTGGACCGGCGACGAGCAGGACATCGGCTTCCCGAGGGGTCGGCGTGAGGAAGAACCCCAGCCGGTGGATATTGTAGTAGGGTTTGTTGAGTTGTTCGATTTCGCTCAGGCAGGCGCCGCAAGCCCCGGCATCGACCACCCGGATATGCAGGGACCTTCGAAAAACGCCTCCCGGTGAAAGGTCTTCATAACGACGATCGTTTAAGCGCGCGGCCCATTCATAACCATCCTGCCATTGAGTCGAACCCTCCCGGCCTGGAGCACACCGAAAACAATGGACGCATCGCCGGTAATCCACCCTGAGGCATTGTCCGTCGCGAATGAGCGCCCGGGTGGGACACCTTTCAACATCGATGGAAGATCCCGCGTCGAACGGCAGGCCGCCGGCCGGCCGGCCCGGCGAAACGCCCCCGGCCGTCTCGTCACGGCCGGGATAGGCTGTTGTGACAATTCCGGTCCGCAGTCCTTTTAAAACCCACTTGGTCATTCCCATTCCTCCTATCGATCCGACTCGGCATTCGAGAGTCCGAAAGTGGCCATGATGATCGGAAAGTCTTGAAACGCAAAGTGCTCAGCGGCCAGATGAAAGCCATGCCAGTTGGTAAAAGACGGTGTGGTGAGACGGTACCGGCCCACAGCGCCGCTCTCAGTAATCCTGACCCAATGAAAGGCGGCGCCGCGCGGGGCCTCCACCCACCCGAGGGCTGCGCCGGCTGCGCATTCGAACGGCCCGGCAATCTCACCGTCAGGCAAAGCTGCGGCCATTTTCCGGATAATTGCAGCGGATTGTTCCGCCTCCCGGAAGAGGACCCTGAGGCGGGCGTAGCCGTCACCCTCGGTTTCAACCGGCACGTCAAAATCGACAGTTTCATAGCCGCAGTAGGGCAGCGCCCGGCGCAAGTCGCGGGCAAGCCCGGAAGCGCGGGCGATTGGTCCGACCAATCCGTAAGCTATCGCCTGTTCTCTTGAGATGACGCCCACTTCCTCTATCCGGTCAAGAAAACTACTGGTGAAGCGCAGCATGTCATTGAGTTTGCAGAGCCGCTCAATGAGCCTCGCCGCATCGTCTGCGAGCCCACGGCAAGTGGAGTTGTTGAAATCGCGCGTTAGTCCGCCGGGTCTATTCAAGCCGAAAAGATAACGATGCCCGGTAAAGGCGCCGGTAATCCGCAAAGCCTCCTCCTCCAGAATTCCGGCCTGGCTGGTGGCTACCGAGAGGGCTGTGGAGCCGCATATGCCTGCAATGGCCGCAATATGGCAACGCAGGCGTTCCAGTTCGGCCAGGACGATGCGAAGGGCTTTGGCCCGCGGCGGCGCATCAACCCCGGCGATCTCCTCAACCGCCTGGCAGAAGGCCAAAGAATGAGCAAAGGCGGATGTCCCTGAAAAGCGTTCCGAGAGAAGAATGACCTGATCGACCGGGCAGCCTTCTGAAATTTTTTCGACTCCCCGATATTTATAAAAGAATCGCCGGATGGTGCGAATTACATCTTCACCGACCGTTTCCAGAAGGAAATGGGCCGATTCGGCGACGTCGGAGTAGACCGGGCCAATGGGCATCATAAACGCCCCAGGCGCCTGGACGATGCTTTGAGGCCGCCATTCGGGGTCAAGTTCCCTGCGGCGGTATGGAAGACGTGCGTCAAAGCCGGACCGCATCGGCTTTACGTCCTCCGGCCATTCCTCATGAAGAACGAAATCGCCCAGCCGCGGATGGCCCGTGAAGGTAAGGCCGAAAAGGTCTTCGGTTTCCCGTTCATGCCAGTCGGCGGCATGAACGACGCCGCTGATGCTGGGGATGGCGACATCCTCTTTAGGTGTTCGCAGGAGGATATGGAGTTGTCCGATTCCCGATTGGCCGTAAAAGACGTATCGCAACAGCCACTGAGAGGCCTCTTCTTCGACTGCCAGAGTAGCGAACCTGTAGCCTGACGTTGAACAAACCCATTCACAGATATCCCGCAGCAGGCTCCCGCCGCATGTCAACAGGCAGATCGATCTGCGAACGTCGAGATTGACCTGGACCTGTCCGGGCCAGCGTTTAGCCGCCGCATCGGGAAGGGATTGAAAGGTCGTCTCATCCATTGAATTTTCCATGGGAATCTACCTTCCTAAAGAATAGGCCGCGAGGCGCAAAAGGTCATAAACGGGTCCCGGTATATAGACGCCGAGCAGGATCACAGGCAACACGACGATCACCAGGGCGGCCATACATGTCCCTGGTATGGTGGTCTTCAACGTCGGCGCCGGTTTACCGAAGACCATGTGATTCACCTGGAAGAGGACCCCGACAAAGGCAATGACAATAAAGACAGCCAGCAGCCCCGTGACCAAATATTGCCCGCTTGCCAGTCCCGCTTTGAAGATGGAAAGCTCACTCAAAAATACGGCAAAAGGCGGTGCACCGGCTATGCCCAGCGCCCCAACCATTAGAAAGAACCCGCAGACCGGTGATGTGCGGATCAGCCCCCGGATCGATCCGATGTCCCGGTTGTCTGTTGTCAACAGGGTTATTCCTGCGGCGAAGAAGCATATCGCTTTGGCAAGCCCGTGACCGACAATCTGCAGCATGGCGCCGAAATGGGCGCCGTAGCTGCCTATCCCGACAGCGACAAGAATGATTCCCATATGCTCCACTGTCGAGAAGGCGAACATTCGCTTATAGTCTTTGGCCTGGATCAAGAGAAAGGCGGCCACGCCAGTTGAGAGGAGGCCGAAGATCACCAGCCACATGCCCATGTTAGCGGCCGAGGTCCCATGAAAAAGAGGGAATAACCGCATGATTGCGTAAAGAACCACGGTAGTTTCAACGCCGGACAAAAGCGCACAGATGGGCGAGGGGGCCTGGCTGTGGGCATCGGGGAGCCAGGTGTGAAGCGGAACGAGTCCCACCTTGGCGCCAAAGCCGATCAGAATAAAAAAGAATGCGGTGTTAAGGATAGACGGCGACATCTTTGATGAGGCCATCGTCAACCCTTCCCAGGTAAAGGGCCCCTGGCTGACGGCGCTCATCCCCCAGTAGAGCATAAGGATGCCCAGAAGCGCTATTGCAGCGCCCATACAAGTCAAAACGACATATTTCCACGCTGCTTCCAGCGCCTCGGGAGTCGATGCAAAGCTGACCAGAAACACGGACAGAAGGGTGGTCAACTCGACGGCGATCCACACTAGGGCGACCTGAGAAAAAAGGGGCACAGCCAGCATCGAGACCATGAAGAGGTTGAAAAGCGCATAATATGGACGAACCATTATCCCCTTCCGGGTCTCACCGATCTTATCGATATATCCCCAGGAAAAGATTGCGGCGGCAAAGCCCACGACGGCGACAAGCAAGAGGATCAGCGCCCCGAAACTGTCGCAGGAAATAAAACCGGGCACAGCGATGATTTCTTTTGCGGATATGGTGCGCAAAGCAGTTTCAATGGACAGGATAAGCACGCACAAGGAGCTGATCAGGGTGATTCCCTGCGCCGATATTCTTCGTCCGGGCCACAACAAGCCGAGGGCGGCCAGCAGAGGGATGCAGAGGATGTACAAGAGTTCCATGAACGGTTACTCCTCTCTTAAGGATGTCATTTCGCCAACGGCAGTAGTGCCCATAGCTTCCTGGATTTTCCTGGTCAAAAGACCCATGACCAGGGCGATGATCAGGACATCGAACGCCGCCGCAAGCTCGGCGATCAGAGGTAAGCCGGGAGCAATCGAAACACCGGCGAAAAAGGCGCCGTTTTCCATCGCCAGAATGCCGATGAGTTGGGGGATAGCCTCGCGCCGCACGCAGATGGTGTAAGCGCCAAGGAAAAGCCCCGCCATTCCGATGGGCAGGTTGATGCTCTCGTTGGGGTCCGCAGAAACGGCCAGAAGTGGCGTCGCTGCGGCGTAGGCGGCAAAGGCGATTGCTACTGCAATCAGTAAAGACGCCGGGACGTTCAGAATCTGTGATATTTCGCGCCTGGCGTAGATGTCCTGACCGACAGTCCGGCGAAGGAGCCGGGGTATAAGGATGGATTTGATAGCCAGGGTGATGCCCGCCACAAGAAACAGATGAACGGAGCCGTGCAGGGCGCCCAGAAAAACAGCCGAAAACGCCAGCAGCACGGATTGCCCGATATAAATTCGCAGACAGGCCAAAACCTGCCGGGTGGCGACCAGCGCAAAGGCGGTCAAAAGGAAAAGGCCCCCGGCCAGTGCGTTCAACTTGACAAGGCTTGTGGTTATCATGGTCGTGTCAAACATGCAGCGCCTCCAATATCCTACATCATCAAAAGCTTGGTGATCATGGCCGCCACGGCGGTGGCGAAGGCCGCCCCCAAAAATTCCGTGATGCGGAAAAGCCGCAACTTGGCCAGTGAGGATTCTATGACCACCAGGACCAGCAGGAAGAGAAAGATCTTGAACAGGATAAGCGGAATCGACAAAAGCACGTCCCAGAGGCGCAGGGTCTGAGCCAGCCCCCAGGGCGCGACGAGGACGTTGAGAAAGATGCAGCACAGGATAAAGAATTTCATCGAGCCGCCCCACTTCATAAGGGCCGCCCCCCGGCCGGAGTATTCGAGCCCCTTGGATTCATCGATCATCGCCAGCTCGAAGTGTCCGCTGGGATTGTCAACGGGTATCCTCCCCGTCTCAGCGATGATCAACATCAAAAAAGAGAGCATCAGCAGGACATGGGAGGGCTCAAAGAAATTGGCCAGAGGCGTGACCCAATACTTTTGAACGATATAAGGGATAGTAGAGCCCGCTACAAAGGAGACTGTAAAGAAAACGATCATGAAGACAGGCTCTGCGAGAAACCCGACCATTCGTGTCCGGCTGGCGCCCATCGGGCCGTATGGATTTCCAGTGTCGATGGCGGCCAGCGTGGCGAAGAAGCCGCCCAGGGCAAGGATGAACCCGCCCCCGAGCATATCCCCCATGAAGGCGAAAAAGAGCGGGTAGCCCGTGAGCACCGGGATCAGCAGCGCTACGAAGATCGGCGTAACGAAGACGATGTAAGGCGTGAAGCGGAATATCCACGAACTCTCCATGGAGACCACTTCATCCTTGTGGAAGAGTTTCCGGATATCGCGATAAGGTTGGAAAACGCTCGGGCCCCGCTTGGACTGCACATTCTCCTTGAGGCGGGCGAGGACCCCCTTGACAAGGGGGGCGAACGCCATCACGACAATGACCTGGATTACGTTGAAAACGATCCTGTCGATCATAAACTTTATCTCCTCGGGTGCTTGGATGGCATGACGAACGCAGGAAGCCCGCGGCCTGAACCAACTGATATGCAGAATTTACAGGGCCTGTTCGGGAATGCTCGACGGGATAAATCTCGGAGAGACGCCCTATAATAGGGTGCGAGAAAGCGATATAGGGGTAGAAACGAAAAATGCCCCGACATTCTGATTTCCTGCGTCAGCGCAAACCCAATTTTGCAGGAGTCATCAGCTTAACGGAGCAATTATGGTGGACTCCATCACCGGATTGTGCGGGAGTTGATAGCAGGCAAGTTTCAAGAAGTCAAGATTTTTTCAAACGCGCTTGAGCGAGCGCAACGTGGACTTTTTGCATGGCGCCGGTATAAATGTTGACGCGAAATCCTCCCTTTGCTTATACCATTATAAGAAAAACAGGTTTCCTCTCGCATCGCCGGATCGTTGTCCACAGAGCGCGGCAGTTAGGAGACAGTGATAAGGAAAGCCCCTGATGAGCTCACTTGAAGAGATTTACCGGCTGATCGGCGAGTTGGATTCCTTGAACACTGGAAAGCGAGCAGCCGAGCGGCTCGTCGAGTACGGCCCGTTAGCCGCCGAACCCTTGCGCCGGTTTCTCCTGGAAGGCGCCCCCCGCAAGATATTCCAGCCCCGGCATTGGGCTGTGGAGGCCTTGGCGCGTTTAGGCGCCAGGGATGTCCTGCTTGAATACCTGTTCCAGATAAGAGAAATCCCCGACCCGGAGGACAGGTTCGGCGAAGAAGCGGTAGAGAGCGCAGCCGCTCGTTTCCTTGCCGCATGGCCGGGCGAGGACGTATACCAGTCTCTGCTGAAATTGTCGGAACGACGAATGCTGACCGGTCTAATTGAAGCACTGGCCGAATATAGACGCCTTGAGACAATACCCTACTTTGAGCGTGCTCTTGAAGACGACTTCTACCGATCTGCGGCGGAAGAGGCATTGCAAAAGCTTGGCGCCCCGGCCTGCAGTGCGCTGGCTCTTTCTGCTGTAACGCCACGCCCGAATTTTTGGATGGAGACTCCATCAAGTCTGCAACGGCGGCGCTGTTCGGTCAGGCTCCTGCATAAGATCGGAATGCCCGTCGAATATTGGCTAACTCTCCGAAAGCTGCTTGATGAGCCGGATGAAGAACTCTTCACAGCCGCTTCGAAGCTGGGCGTAAGGCTGGCTTCCAAAGAAGACCGGGTGATCATAGGGCGCCGGCTGATAGAGCTTTTATTCCTGGCGCCATGGTATCTACAGGGAGACATCAGGATAGTCTGGCCGCATTGAAAAATGAGTGTGCTGCAAAAATCCGCGATGAGATCACGCGAAGGATGAAGCGGCCGGAAGAAGTTCGGATGAAGGACGAACGACTGCGAGCACTATTGAGAGTGCAGCATCGATTCGACAGGGAATGAAGCGATCGATTACCCTCTCAAGCCGGAAGAGCGGATGACCGATTCCAGGTTAATAAGTCAGCAAAAGTCTATCCGCCACCTCCTCGTGCTCCAGTGACGAACCGTTCATCTGGAAGCGCTTGAACATCGATCTGCCGATGCTTATGAATAGCTCTTTTTCAAAGAGCCCTTTGGGCAGGGGCAGTTTGCACAGGTGGTTGCCCGATCGCTTTGAGCCATCAATGCTCAGCGCTACGAACACGCCTCGGGACTTACATTTTTCGATGACCTCAAATAAACGTTCCAGGCTGAAGGACCGGGCGCCGTAAAGAATAGCCTGACTATGGCCGTAGGGAGGATCGCAGTAAACCATATCGCCGGCCCCGGCCATGCTCATCGCTTCTTCATATTCCATCCTGATAAACTGCGTCCCTTTGGTCCGGTAATGCCATTCGTCTACTCGCCGGGAGAAAGATTCGGGGGAAATCGGATCATGAATTCCCACCGGACTCGATATATGCCTCGTATGATAGACTTATATAGTACACTACCTAAAAGAATAAGCACTCTGCGTCGTGCGATGCATAGCCCGGAAGGCGACCCCTCGACTCGTCTATCATGCGCGATGGGCGTCTGCGCGGGTCGCCTGGATTATGCGTGAGCATACCTGACAATTATGATGTATTTGTCCCAACTATCTGATATTATCACGTAAATTAGCGAGAGGGAGGAAAAGCTGCATGCCCGCACTTGGTGACAAACAGAGAGGGTATTCTTCGCGCCCTTGGCCACGGTCTACCCGTTGTTAATATGGTGAAAAACAGAATATGAAATTAATATTTGATGATAAGCTTACAACAAGTTACAAAAGCGCTTCGCAAAAAACTCGTGTTTTAACCGAGCACTGGGTTGATAATTCCGTTTATTGTCCGAACTGCGGATATTTCCGTATTGATAGATATCCAAATAATCAACCTGTCGCCGATTTTTATTGCTCAAATTGCCGCGAGGATTACGAACTGAAAGGCAAGCGAAATACAATTGGAACAAGAATAGTCGATGGTGCATATCGCACAATGCTTGAGCGGATTACAAGCAGCAATAATCCTAATTTATTCTTGTTGAGCTACGATTTGATGAATCTTGATGTTATAACTTTCTTAGTGATTCCTAAACATTTCTTTGTTCCGGAAATAATAGAAAAGCGAAAACCGCTTGCGCCGACAGCTCGGCGAGCTGGTTGGGTTGGTTGCAACATTGTCCTGGAAAATATCCCCCAAACCGGAAAAGTATTCTTCGTTCGTGACAGACAAATTGAGCCCAAGGAAAAAGTGCTTGCAGGCTGGAAGAAAACTTTATTCTTAAGAGAGGAAAAAGGGATTAGCGCTAAGGGTTGGTTGCTAGATGTAATGTGTTGTATTGATAAACTAGGCAAAACAGAGTTTACACTGGGTGAAATATATGCCTTTGCCAGTGAGTTAAGTCGATTGCACCCGGAGAACAAGCATATTAAAGATAAACTTCGCCAACAGCTACAATTTTTGCGAGATAAAGGTTATCTGGATTTTGTGTCTCGTGGTTGTTACCGACTCGTATAAACTCGTCTTATTATCGCCGAGCGCTCTTCGGGGGAGAGTTGCGTAACTCCCAGCACTGTTACTTTTTCACTTTATGCCCTTCGCTTTAACAAAGATAGCGAGGTCGGCCGCCCCCTGTACCACTTCGAGGGAGCTATCTATCATGGTCGATAATTTGTCATAATGTGAAATAGATACCCTACACGGTACGCGCGCGCGAAAAAAGCACTGGACTGTTCAGACGATAAACTTTCATACGGCCTCGATCCCGTGCGTCGATTCTAGCTCGTAAAATGCCCACTCACGGCACTTATTGCAGTTAACTCTCTGCCGGTCACACGAAACAAAACCGCCCACCGGCGGCGCCGGTGGGCGGAAATGAATCTCAATTCCTGCAATCACCCCGTTTTCGCAACTATTTACTCTATGGACTCGTTCTCCACCAGGTCCCATACGCCGCAGGGGCATGCGCCTGCACAGAACCCGCAGCCTATACACTTTTCGGGATCCACCACCATTTCATATTCAGCGCCGTTTGCGCCGGTTTGACGGGAAATGGCCGCTTCCGGGCAGATAGTGACGCATATTCCGCAGTCGCGGCAGGTCCCGCACGAGGAACACTGCGAGGCGCACTCCTCGATTCCGTTAAAGCCTAAAAGACGCGGATCGAAATACTCGAGCTTTATGCGGACATAGTCGATCTGCGAGCGCGAGGGACAAACCTGCAGCTCTTTGCCGGAGAGGATGCCGCCTATTGTTTCCGCCGCTTTTCTTCCAGCGCCGATTGCGTCCGTCAGAAGCCCAAGTCTTACCGTATCTCCTATCGCGAAGATCTTCGGGTCGCTGGTCTGATAATGCTCGTCTACCTTTATGAATCCACGCTCCGTCTCGACGCTTTCCGGCAGGAAATCGAGTTCGGGCACGTCGCCCACCGAGATGATTATCGTTTCTGCGGGGATGACTTCGCCCGTTGTGAGTTCCAGCCCGTCGTCAGTCACCGCTTTGCTGAAACAGGGCCACCTGAATTTGGCGCCGGCGGCTTCGGCCTCCTTGCGTTCTTTCCCGAATGAAAGCGGTTCCTGGACATCTATCAGGGTGATTTCTTCAGCCCCTAACCTGTGGGCTTCCGCCGCAGCGTCGCAGCCGACGTTTCCTGCCCCGATGATCACCACGCGCTTTCCCACTTTCGCCTCGCCCGCCTTGCACATGCGCAGGAACTCCAGGGCCGGGACCATTTTTTCCTTGCCGGGGATTGGCAAAAATCTCGGCCTTTGCGCTCCGGAGGCGATCACGATGAAATCGAACCCCTCCCTGAGTTCTTCTATATCGGACCTTCCGAGCCGCTGGAGCAGGTTCACGTGAGGAAGAGCTTCCCTTACGCGGGCCAGTTCGGCTTCAACCACCTCATCCGGAATGCGAGACCTCGGGATCATGGCGGAAATTTTCCCGCCCAGTTCCGGTCTCATGTCGTAGACAATCGCCTCGTGTCCCTGCCTGCGTAATTGCCAGCCGACAGATATACCCGAAGGACCGCCGCCGATTACCGCGATTCTTTTCCCCGTCAGGGGCGGGAGTTCGGGGAGTTTTGCCCTAAGGCTCGCCTTCCCCAACTGGCTGACGTCCACCGGGAGCATTCGCGCCGTCTGCCTTGTGCAGCCCTGCATGCACAGGTTCGGGCACAGGTAGCCGCACACAGAGGCGGGAAATGGCGTGTAGGCCAGCGCCAGGTCAACGGCCTCATCCTCTCGCCCCTCACGGATGAGCCGCCACCGCTCGTGGACCGGCATCCCGGTCGGACAGCTCACCTCACACGGCGCAGCAAACTTCCTGTTTTCCCAGACCGGGACATAGCGTCTGAGAAACCCGGTGGTAATGAGCTGAATCGGGGTTCTTTCGAAATCCACGAGGTCTCCGATAAGGCCTCCGCGGCCCAGTTCGGAGTCCCAAACACCTTCGTGAAAAGCCTGCATCGAGATCCTGGGTTTGGCGTATTTTTCAAACGGGCCTCGAGCCTCCAGGAGCTGCCATTGCTCACGATTGGCAAGATGGGTGTAGAGATCGATTTTTCCGATCCCTGTGAGAAAAGTCTTAAGGTTTTCGCTGAGCCATCTCCAGTCCTCGCCCTCGATTGGAATCAGCTTGGCGTCCGGCTTGCTGTAACCTTTATGTGGGCCGCGAAAATAGATTCTTCCTCCGACCATTCCAACGCACGGACGAAAGCCCAGAACATTTTCCTGGTCCTGAGGCTCATAGCCGCAGACTACCGCGATGCCGCCCGCCATGAATTCAGCGAAGTAGTCGCCCGCCGAGCCGAGCACCCACAGCTCAGGGGGCGCAAAGCGCGGGTTGCGCTTGGTCATGGTCATGCCGCGCGCGCCGATGTTTCCGCCGATATAGATTCTGCCCTGGGCCATTGCGTTCGCGATGCCGTTTGTAGCATGTCCGTGGACGATGATGTCAGCGCCGGCGTTGAGCCAGCCCACATCGTCTGAAGACGGGCCAAGGACCTCGATCAGCGTATTGGGAAAGCCCATAGAACCTACGCGCTGGCCGGGCGCGCCCGATATCCTGACATGAAGCCTGTCGCTTCCGGCCTTCCAGAGCCTGCCTCCGATGCCATGCTGGCCGAAAGCCTCAACCTCGAAGGCGCGATAGCCCTTCTCTACGGCCTGCTGCATCCTTTCTTCGAGAATGCGCGATGAAACGCGATAGCCGTTTTCAAACCCGGAAAACCGAATCACCTGTTGCTGTTCCATGCTCAAACTCCACATCATCAGAAGCCGGAAGCGAGTAGCGAGTAGCGGGAAGAAGACAGACTTAAACCTGCTCCTTGCTTCCTGCTCCCCGCTCCCCGTTACACAACGTATTTTATCTGAAGGCGCTCGGCGGCATCCTGATCGCTTATCGCCAGAGCGTCCGACATGCCGATCGGAAGAGAAGTCGAACGTCCCAGAGGAGCGACGATCTTCCTTAGCTCGGTATCGAACGAGAGATATATGTCAACGACCCGCTCGGCCACCTTCTCGGGATCGAGCCGCCTGTAGAGACGCGGGTCCTGGGAAGTGATCCCTTTGGGACACAACCCTATGTTGCAGATGTTGCACCGGTCCGACTCGGAGCCTACGCACCCGGCGGCTGCCTGCATCATGTACTTTCCGACCTGGACGCCGCTTGCGCCAAGCATTATGAGCGCGGCGGCGTTGGCCGCGAGCTTTCCGTTCTTGCCGACCCCGCCTCCCGCAAAAAGCGGAACTTCGTTCTGACGGCCGAGCCTGACCAGGTTCAGGTAGCAGTCTCGTATATTGCTGGCTATCGGATGCCCCATATGGTCCATGGACACCGTATAGGCCGCGCCTGTGCCGCCATCTTCGCCGTCAATCGCAAGCCCGCCGGCGTAGTCGTTCCGTGTGAGGTTATTGAGAACCGACAGGGCGGTCGAAGTTCCCGAGATCTTCGGATAAACCGGGACCCTGAACCCCCATGCCATGTACATGGACTGGATCATCTTTGCGACGGATTCTTCGATCGAATACTTTGTCTGATGCGTCGGCGGGCTGGGCAGGCTAATTCCCGACGGCACTCCGCGAATCGCCGCAATCAGCTTGTTCACCTTGTACCACATCAGCAAACCGCCGTCGCCCGGCTTGGCCCCCTGTCCGTACTTGATCTCGATCGCACAGGGATCTTCTTTCATATCGGGCAGGGCATGGATTATTTCGTCCCAGCCAAAGTACCCGCTCGCAATCTGCAGAATCGTGTATTTTAGAAATCGGGACCGCAGGAGCCTGGGCGGGCAACCGCCCTCGCCAGTACACATCCGCACGGGCATTCCAAGCTCTTCATTGAGGTATGCCACTCCCATCTGAAGCCCTTCCCACATGTTCGGGGAAAGAGCGCCGAATGACATGCTGCCGATAATAAGAGGATATATCTCCCTCACGGGGGGTATCCAGCCGTTCTCGCGGTAGAGCCTCAGGTTTTCCTCCGGAGGAAGAACGCGGCCAAGCAGGGTCCGCAGCTCGAATTCATGACGGCCCGCATCGAGCGCGGGGTCCGTGAGCATCGAGATTCGGACGAACTTTATCCGGTCGAGCGTCCCGAGATTGAGAAAATCCGGCACATTTCTCCGGCCGCCTCGGCTTCGCGCATGTCCACCCCGGTTGATGTGGTAGCGTTGCTTGTCGATTTCGTCCGACCTGAGCGGAATTATTGCGCCGTTCGGACATACCAGGTTGCACATCGCACATCCGATACAGGCGTACGCGGGATCGGTTCTCTGCCGAATCCCGTGATAGACCTGGTAAACATTGGACGAAGTGGTAGCCGGGCCGATCTCGGCCAGTGAAGGAATTTGAACCGTCCTCTTCCTGTGCGCTCCAAGCTCTATAGCCTGAATGGGGCACACAGCCGTACACCTGCCGCACAGGGTGCATTTTTCTTTGTCCCATTGAACCTGCCAGAGCAGGTCCTTCACGCTTAGTGAAGAAGGGATAAGGGTTCCATTTGAGAGCATACCCGGACCTCCGAGCGGTCAGAAGGAATAATGACCGTATCAAGATGCATCGGCTGAAAATCTTTGCTTTTGTCCCGGTCGGGAATGGCGGCGTCAAGGCCGCACATTTCCGAGGAGAACGCGTACATGCCCTTCTTGCCCCCTGCTACGGCGGGCCGGAGTTTCTTCCGGTCCTGTACAAGGAAAAGGGTGTTATCGGGCAGCCGTCCCATGACACAGTTCGGACCGTCGATAATGAGCCTGCGGCACGAGCGCTTCAATTGCCTGAGGAAACCTCCGTCCGGGTGAGGTTCAATGTCTTCATCCTGGAGCGGAGTGATTACATGCTTGTACGCCTCGATCCCCAATCCCAGACTGTTGACCGTATAGTGCGCGATATGAGTGAAAACCTCGGAATCGGACTGATATCCCATATAGCCGGGGAAGCCTCGAGACATCAGGTATTCACGGATCGGCACGAACGCCGTGTTCTCTCCATTGGTCATCGAAGCTATGCCCTGGATGAAAAATGGATGGCAGGCGTAGAGGTTTATCGCATAGTTGGTATTCTGCCTGCCCTGGGCGAGAATGACCCTGGCCCTGAGTTCTTCGTTGTCGAGCTGGAGGTATTCCGCTACCTGAAGCGGATCGCCGATTTCTTTCACCATGATCACGTCCGGCCAGAAGCTGTAGATGATCATGTCCTCCTGCGCCTCGCCCATTTGCCTCAACTGGAGGCGCGTAAGCATAAGGCGCTGTTGAATTTCCGCCTGCTCAAGGCCGTCCCAGGATTGCGGATACTCGTAGGCGCGGATCACATAAGCGTCGCGCCTCGGAGTGCCTGGAGGGGGTGTTTTCGTCAGGGCCCGCATGGAAATCTTGTGCTTGGTCATGAACCCAAGGTTCATCATGTACTGATCGAGCCGCTTAACACCTTCACCGGTAAATATACCGGACAGGATCGGCAATCCTTTCAGCTCTTCGAACGGCCCGCTCAGATCGCTCATAAAAAGGCCGACTCCCGAGCCGTCATGACCCTCCCGCATCACATCGAGGGCGCGCATCGCCAAAATGGGTGACTGAGGTGTGTCACTGGTCAACGAGATCAAACGGCACATTACGTTTTTTTCTCCTCAAAAAATATGCTCCCCCGTTCCGAGCGAGCACAATCGTAAGTTGCTTCGGTCAGGCATATGACCTGCGGAAACCCTGGCGGGAAACTATATTCGACTGGTTTTGCCCTGGCCTGTCAGGATACCGGTCCGCACCGGAATTAGTTTCACTTGAAGGTTTCGCATCCGCTTTGATTTATACCTGGTTATCCGAGGTTATAAATTTACCCGAATAATCCACCTCTTAGCAAGTAAATTCTATTCGATACCTGATAAATCCATTGAATTTCACGGATAGATAACAAGACTGACCGGAAAAGTACAGAGCGAGTTTTGCGCAGGGACGACTTTATCACCACCGAGAGCATAGAGCGGCCCCAGTCCCGGCACATAGCCGTCAACTTAACCGCGTAAACCTTCACTCCTGTTCCGTTCGCCACGTCCGGTTGCGTGAAAACATACCAACGGCGCTACCAACGCAAACACCAATGCAGGGGGTCTTCCGCCAGGAACGACAGGCTGTTTATCGCCTTTCGCATATCCACTTTTTCCGGGGCCAAAAAGACACGCACATGAGTCGGCAGGGACATCGTATCCGCCCCAGCACACGCACGACTGTCTAAAGGCCTTCGGGACGGAACCCCTTCGCGATCTCGATCCGGTAGTCCTGATCAGCTATAAGGCAAAGTTGCGCGCAGGCTGGTGACGGGCGGACAGGGGCATATTTTAAAGGCGGAAGTTCGACCAAGGGGGGTGCCCAACCCGGGCGGCCAGCTCTTCCTTTCCGATATCGGAAAGTCATTATGCTGACATTATCTAGCCGACAATACTCAACCCGCGATACTCCACGTACCTTCCACTTCTCGATGTGTTTTTCCCAAAAACGGCGCTTTCCTGGTTTATAGATGCCCATTATGACATGACCGCCTGTTCTGTTCTTCAGAAGATCATGAACAGGCAGGCCCCGGTTTGACTTACAAAATTGTATAATTCTTCCGCAGGGGCAATCTTGCCCCCGAATTGGTGAAACTTCTTTGTAAATTCCTCTTTGGCAATAGGCACCTCCATCTGCTGCTCGGGTTTGTACGAGGGCCGACACTTGCCCCAATAAATTTTTGTAATTTTTGCGGCTCTTCATTCGGCAACTGGTCATGTGGAGGCAAAATCACACTGGTGAAGCAGGTATCAGACTCATTCGGTCGCTGTTAAGGACGTAGTGTGCGAGCTTTGACTTGCAACCTGCTCTAAAGCTGTATCGAATTAAATTTTGGTCATCGATAGAGACTGTGGTTTTTTCTGCTGGAATCAGGTCATTACAGGCGCACCTTACGAAAACTCCGTCTTCATTTAGGATCAAATAGAGATAGATATCAGATGGGATTAGCGTGGTGTGGGCGTCGACCAGAACTTCCTTCGCTATCTCGACAAGGGCGTGCCGGAGATCCCTCCGATCAAGTTCTTCGCCAAATTCCGTAACTACAGCAATCCTGGGGCGAGTCAGACTCAGGAATTTGATAATTCCGTTCAATCCCAGATGTTGGTCATCTTTGTATCTGATTTTACTTGGTTCCGGAATACTGGGGCGACTCCAATCTTCCTCCAAGCTACCTAAATGGATGCAGGCAATGTCCGGCTGGCGGGTGTTCACACCCTCTTGTTCATTATAAAAAGCCACAATTTTTTCGATCTCGGAGTACTCGATAGGGAAAGATGTATCCCCAGGGATAACGACGTGGAAAGGTTTACCGGACGGGTGATGTCCCAAAATGCTCAGCCCGAGCGATTTGGAATCACCGACCTTCTTAATCATTGCGAGTCGCTGGCCCTCATCCAAATCTTTCAACATTTCATGGAAGATTTCTTTATGAAACATTCCAATGGTTTTGATCGTCAGGCCGTTGACTCGAAGAGTTTCGCCCGGAGCAACGCGGTGAGGGGAACTGAGATCCAGAAGGACAGCGTAGTATTTCAGTAGTCTTTTGTAAAGATAATAAGAGCTGGGATTCAGATAAACCTTCATTGGTTCGCATTGGTCTTTATAGACAAATCTCAATCCCATTATGTTTTGTAATTCAGAGGAGTGATCTGGATGATCGTGAGTGATCAGTATGGCATCAATGTCCATGACAGTGATGCCATGCACTTTGTACAACATGTCTAGAAAGCCATATCCCGGGTCAATGGCGAGCGATGACTGTCCGTCCGAGAGGAAATAGCCACCTCCAGTATTTTGATGAATTGAGTCAGCTCGAGGCATAACCGGAGTCCAGGAGTTCCAACGCCTACACGCGATTAAGAATGGGAGGCGAGGGAACTGTGATCTATTGCTAGCATACCCAGTCTTAAGCTCTGCTTTGCTCGCCTGAATTTCCCCGACTTTTTCCTTTAGCCAAGAACCGACAGGCGTCTCATTTCGCAAATGGTGATCGATGCTTATCTCAGCAGCAGCAGTATTAGAAATTGGATGACGGGAAGAGATCCCCAGTGGCCTCAGAGCTTCGGCAAGGTTGAGTTGCAGTAGGCGAATAGCTTCCTCTGGGCCTTTAATGACCGTCGCCTGGAGAGCCAGGATTCTGACAATAGACCTTGAATATCCGAGATTACAAAGAGATGCCTCGCAAGTCAGGCATATGGGCGTTCCAATCTCAGCGTTCGGAGCAAAAAAACATTTGCGCGAACATCCTAGGCTAGTCAGGAATCGCCAATGTTCGATATGGAGTCCGATGGCTGCCCATCTTAACGGTTTAGCTTCTGGCATGTTCGACATTGATAAGGCGAGTATTTGGTCGTCATGCCACAGCCGTCTCTGCTTGGTGAAATGTGGCTCCGAAAGCACAACCCGCGACTGTTCTCCTGGCAGGAACTGAGGGAGTCCCTCTGGATTTACTCCCGCCACGAGACCCACCTCCAATTGCTTCAATTCATCTGAATTCCGGTAACACCACTCATCCGCGGCATCCAACCACCCGGATGCCCTCCCATGATCGACTTCCTCCCTAATGGAAATACTACTTGTGAAGCAAATGACTTGCATCAGGGCTTCTTTTCTGGCTGGGGCATTTCTCTCTTATAGTTTCTGGACGCTTCCCACAGAGAAAAAATAAAAGCCACAGCAACGTCAATGCTTGGGGCCTGCCAATCGTTGAGGTAATAAGACCTCAGTATCTCTTTGAGGAGAAGAAAAGGATTTTCGATCTTTCCGGTGGCTATTTTTCCCTCTCTGATCACGCTTATGTGCCTATCCAGCAATGGGTAGCCGGCATTGATAGACTTAATGATATCCTCGCTGACATATTTCTCTTCAAAAAGCCACAACAGATCTACATGAGGGTAGAACATGCCAAACACCTCAATCTTTTCCTCGTTGGACAGGCTTATACCGTTAAAGTTTCCCTTAAATTTCGTTTCAAGAAAGGCGCACAGCGCCTCAAGCTCCTCTAGAAAAAACGGAGCGAATTGATCCATCCGTTCGACATTATTCGGAAAAGACCTACTAATGTCTTTGATCTTCGGTACCAGATCAGGCCACCGATAACAACACCATATGAAAAGGCTTCGCGCCCAATAGTCAAATTTGAAACGGTACACTCTTGGAATTTCTAAGTAAGTGCGCCAAATAGACCAAAGATAGAAGTGTAGGTCCCCGTTGAAGAAATGCCTATAATCAAACCAGTGTGCAAACCATTCCGAGACTGTTATCCTACGATTAGTTCGAAATATGGACGGCTTTTCACCTTCCAGGGAATCGACCGAGGGTAAGACTTGGTCGAGGTATTTCTCTTCGAGACCCTCGAAATCTATGCGAGCATAATAGCCGTGCGCGACCTCATGGGTCAGCGTGATCCAATTAAGGAAAGAGAAAATGTCCTTGTATGGGACTGCAATCATCTCCCCTTGGTGAATGATGCGGTAGCCTTCAGCCAAATCAAGGAAAAGAAATCCCATCCAAGGTTTGCTGTATTGAGCGAAGGAAGAGATCAGCATGTTGTCTGCGGGACCGCACTGGACTCTCTTATGCAGCTCTTCCGGAACTGCGGATTGTGAGAGAACCCGAAATAATTGCTCGGGTATTAGGGACATCGCTTTAATGATCCGAACAAGAGATCCAGCAAAGGTTGGATGTGAGCCAGCATCGGAATACTCGCTGTACCCGCGGCTGGAAAACTGCTGGGTTACAGAACTGCGGAGGCAACTCGAATAGAGCAAGAGCATCAATTCGGCGCGAGACACTCTGGCGCGATCATCTTCATTTACTGCGGCCTCGTATTCGTCGATCAGAGCGTTCAGATACGTGAGGATGGAAAAGTGAATCTCATAACAGCTTTCACCAATGGTGAAGTTGCCTATGTGCGTATTTACAAGGCTAATCAGATTGATCAGCTCGCCAATAATAAACTGGTTGGTGCCTTTGTTTCGCCCCAGATTGCCAATCTGCTCTAGAATCCCCAGAGGCTTCGGTGATGGTGGGTTCCCTTTCTTCTTAGTCGCATCTGGTTCGACCCTAGGAACATGATAGATCCTTGTTACCGTATCGTGAACCGTATGCTCAGTCAAAAACTCACGAAATTCCATGAGCGTTTTCACAAAGGTCCCCAATTCGATGGGTTGGCTCCAGAAGCATACCAGATCGTCGGCGCCAAGTATCAGATGGGTCTCCGCCGCCAGCTTGGTAACCAGTTCAGCGGCAATTTGCTCCTCGTAGCCAGGAGTGCATTTAATGTTGACGATAGGCGCAATCCGGCCCTTCAATGCCTGCCAACGAGGCGGCTCTGGCTCTATGATATTCTTATAAGAAACCAGCGGAATCGTGATGCTGGCAAGAATTAGGCTTTGGCTCCGGGATTTCACGGGAACCTTCGGGAACAAGTCCGACACAGTCAGCCTTCTAACCTGATTAATAAATGAGAAGACTCCTTTCAAGTTGCTCGACTGGAACCAGATCAGAATTTCATAATAGCCCATACTGATCAATGGATGTACGTTCCTGCCGAAAGAGCACAGCCTGTTCGCAACTGTAGCCAATCCCTCCAATCCGAGGCGATTGAAGATAAAGTCCTGTAGTTTGATTAAGATCAACGAGGGAGAAATGGCCCGACCGATGACTCTTGAAAATAGCTCTGCCCGATTATTGAAGCAAAAACACGGGAAGGAATGAATTGAGAGGATTCTGATGTCGCTATTGACCCGGATCGCCTCGTGGAGGTTGTCAATCTTTGCCAATTCAAGCACATCGTGGGCTCCCAGGATTTTAAAATACTCGGATCTTGGGTTTTCAGCCCTCAAATCACGAACTAGCTCCTTTTCAATACCCACCTTCGTTCTGATGAGTTTTGCCTGGAAAAGCTTATTGGTCTGTAGTTCAATCGGCATAGTTGCTGCGATTCGTTCAAAGAAGCTAAATGCATAGGCCGCTCTCGGCGGCCTATGGGAAATGATCGCGATGGAAATGGGATCTTAACGCGGAATGCTAACGCTTCAGGTAAGATTCTTTCAGCTCCTGAAGTTTCCGCTTGAAGAGCGGATAGGCTTCCTTTAGCATCTCATGAGTGATCTGGATGGACGAGCTGTCATCCGGCTGGCCGTCGGCACCGCTCCATATTTTAGCGCCATACAGCCGTGAGCCTCTCCGCTCATAAATCTCAGCAGTACGCCGGTTAATAATTATGTTTGGCATGGTCTTTTCCTCTTTTGCCTCTGTCTGGGTCGCCTTTGAGCCCGCCACAATTTCAAAATATAAGACGCCATTTCAGAGTTAGGCGTGCACAATCGGTACCAAACCCACCAACCCCAGATTAGTCATGCCAGTTTCTCAATACCTGAAAACCTAGTAACGATCAGAACTCCGGGATTGAAAACCCCGGAGTGCCTGTATCCCAGTCCCGAAGGAATGTGAACCCTGGCAAACTTCAAAGGCTCTCTTCTAACTGGCTTGGTGCCTAAAGGCTCTGTAAAAACTCGACTAATACATCTACCGATGGCAACTCGGCTGGGGATAGGCAGACACTGTCGCCGGGACCGCATCTCCTTGATGGTGTTTACAGCGACCATGCTAACCTCACACAAACATTCGAAAGGTAGCATCCAAGCGCGCGTTACATTTTGGTCACTCCAAATTCATCTTAAATTTCTACGCATTTTGCAATCTAGAATGATAAAAAGGCGTTTGTCAACAAAATAACAAAATGTGGTGCGCGTTGTCAAAAGACTCTCCCGCTCGATTCACAAGACCTCCTAAAATCCAGGGAGACATCCATCCCGAAGGTTGGTCAGCGCCATAGCAGTCTCCGACTTCCAGCCTATGATAACTCAGCTCACTAATTTTGTCATCCCATGAGGTATAATCTCCCATAACTCGGAAGTGGCTCTGTACAGGTTGCATTGTGAACAGGTTCAGCCCGTCCGCCCCTCTGGTGAGCTTGCCCACTTCGCCGTCAACTTTGCCCGGCAATGGAATAAGCACCGATCTCTCAGAAGGGAACGCAAATGAACGGCCGAACTTGATCCACCCAGCGAATGCAATGAGCAAGTTCCAAGCGGCGGTGCAGGGCTTATCACCGAAATCTGTGAAAGCCGGGAACCAGAAAAGGCAATTCGATCAGAATGCTCGCTCATCACTGGGTAGTGTCAAGAGTTTTGTGTA
>PLSV01000238.1 GCA_003165235.1 Syntrophobacteraceae bacterium | reverse complement strand
TCCACGAGAAGACAGCCGAAGCCAATACGGTGGAAACCCTGCGTAAGAAACAGCGGCTGGTTGTCACGGCGGCAGACAAGATACTTGCCACCTACGGCCCGGACAAAGGATATATCTTCCAGCCGGATACCGGCCTGGTGATCGCCTCTGAGTCGGTGGTCGCCCATGATATGGCATCACTCGCCTGGCTTCTGGAAAACAGGCGCACAATCCCCGACGTGGAAAAGAATGGTTTCATGGATACAAGCAAAGTGTTTCCCAGAATGGCAAATCACGTTTTAGTCGGCTGGTTGGGAGGATGGGGACAGGCCCTAACCTCAGAAACCTTTAATAAGAATACTCTCAATACCGTTTGGGATGACCTGGTTCTCAACCATGCATACGAGGTCTTCGGCGGTGCGCCGGAAATTATCCTGGAATCTGCAAACAGTATGGTCCCGGTGGATATCAAAAAACGGCTTAATGAGATGACTGCGTTTCCCTCCTGAAAAGCGGGTTTGTTTTTCGCCTGCGGCGGCTGTGGCGCTCGATCGGAATTGCCTGAGTTTCTACAGTCTCCTTTCCCCGGAGATCTACTGCATCCTGGAGTTGCGCCTTACGGTCTTCCACAAGAGAGGACTAAAAGATAACTGCTGATGCGTGGTTCAGTAAAGATGGTCCTGCCATATATGCCAATGGTCCCCTGCCGCCAATAATCCAGATCGTCGCCATTGCCGGGAAATAACGAGACATTCTTAAGTCTGTTATTATATAGTGAAAGTGATCAAATAGCTATGATGCTAATTATTAATGATGAAGACAGTGGACATCAGCTCCGCTAAGCAATTCATTGCAAAGTGGCTGAATCAGAACACGAGAAAAATTGCATGGACGTGATAACCATATTCGATGAGCAGGCATGG
Organism: Syntrophobacteraceae bacterium; assembly: GCA_003165235.1. GTDB lineage: Bacteria > Desulfobacterota > Syntrophobacteria > Syntrophobacterales > Syntrophobacteraceae > SbD1. The sequence continues at coordinate 11,352 of PLSV01000238.1, read as the reverse complement.
CATGTCTCAGCATTTAATCCCGTTTGATGAGGCCAAAGTGAGAGATTTCCTATCCTCGCAGCCCTGCCGCCGGGGGTGTCCGGAGTCCCGAGGGTATCCAGGATCCAGTTATTATTTACTATCGATTCAATTCGCGATTGCCGACTATTCTGTTAATCTGTTTAAGGCCTTAAAGCTGCTGCGGTTAGCAGCCAGGGCAGGTTTGTGACTGAAACCACTATAAGGTGCATTGTTGCGGTCGGCTTACATCGATTTGGAATCCTCGTCCTCAACTGTCCGGTTCAGGTTTTCTTCTTGAAGATCGCCTTTTCTGGACAAAGCAAGCTGGCTCTGTGTAGTTTTTGCTGTCCGCCCGGCAATCTCGAAATACCGGAATCCTGGGGAGCAAGTCATGAAATATGCATCTCTAATCCTCCTGATCCTATTGAGTGGTTTTCTGCTTCATTCCGCCTGCCCCCAAGCCGAGATCGGGCCATTAACGGAACGACCGGGGACTGATGCTTGCATAGAAAGTCAAATATTTTGCGCGTATTCGCGCGCCGAATTCACTGCCGCCGGCCAACGCTTTTGAGGTTTTGCAATTGGGAGGAAGGACTATGCCTGGCTTACGAATCTTAACCTCCTGGCCCATTCGCACGAAGTTATTGTTATTGCTGCTATTTATTTTCCTGCCTGCCGCCGGAGCCATTATTGCATCCGGATTGGACCATAGGGGCCATGCAATCCAGGAGGCGGGAAGAAACACTTTATTGCTGGCTGAGAGCCTCGCTGCCCAGCAGGAGCAGATTGCCATCGGGACAAAACAGATGCTGAGCACCATAGCCCAGTTGCCAATGGTGCAAAACCTGGATGTAAGTTCCTGCAATGAACTTTTCCGTAACCTGAATAGCCGGCGCCCTTTCTATTCCACTATTTCCGCCGCTGCCCCGGACGGAAAGTTGTTTGCCGCCTCAGCGCCGTTTGCTCCCGGAAGCACCGATCTCTCCGACCGGAAGTACATCAGGGACGCAATACGGACACTCGATTTTTCAGCCGGGGAGTTTGTCGTTGGAAAGCTGAGCAATGTCCAGACGCTCAGCTACGCTCATCCTGTCTTCGATGGAAACAGGGACCTTGTCGCCATCGTCATCGCCACTTTCAAGCTGGACGAATATGCCCGGTTTTTTGGGAGTGTAGATTTGCCCGAAGAGTACGTGATGTCGATTTTAGATTACCGGGGAGTGCATTTGTATCACTTGCCCAATAATGACGCCGCTGCGCCTGGCGTGCAGATTGCCCAGGAAACGTTTGAGCTTATGTCGGGTGATCGCGATCATGGCATTTTTGAGAGGCTCGGCGGCGACGGAATAAATCGTATCTACGCCTTTAAACGATTGCGCCTGAGTGAGAATTCGCCTCCCTATTTATTTGTGTCTGTAGGTTGTCCTAAAGAAAAGATTCTGCAAAAAGCAAATATGCAAATGCTTAGCAACCTGTCGATCCTGGGGCTCGCCGCTCTTTCTGCGATGCTTCTGGCGTGGCTTTTCGGGAATCTCACATTTGTGGCCCCGATCAAACGGCTGGTCGCCGCTGCGCAGCTATTCGGCCGGGGGGAGTTGGGAACGCGCACGGGTCTGCCGCACACGCCCGACGAACTTGGTCAGCTCGCTGAATCATTCGATGAAATGGCCTCACTTCTTGAGATGAGGAGTATTGAGCGCAAGCGGGCCGAGCAGGCGCTGAGAGAAAGTGAGGTCAAGCACAGAACGCTCTTTGAAAGCGCCACTGACGCCATATTTTTGGTCCGGGACAACAAATTTATCGATTGCAATGATGCCGCCCTAAGAATGTATGGATACACACGTGAGGAACTTATCGGTAATTATCCCTATGCCATTTCGCCGCCCGTCCAGCCCAATGGAACAGATTCCAAAGAAGAGGCGGTTAAGAAGATGGCCGGCGCTTTTTCCGGGGCGCCGCAGTTTTTTGAGTGGAGACACTGCCGGAGCGACGGGACGCCGTTTGATGCGGAGGTAGGCCTTAACCGCATGGAATTGGGTAATGAGATACTCATTCAGGGGATTGTCCGGGACATTACAAGCCGCAAGCAGGCTGAGAAAGCATTGCAGGAGTCGGCGTGGTTCCAGCAGCAGTTGATTGACGCATTGCCGGCGCCTGTTTTTTTTAAGGACCCGGAGGGCCGCTATCTCGGATGCAATAAAGCATACGAAAGCTTTCTCAATAGGGGTAAAGACGAAATCATAGGCAAATCGGTCTTTGAAACTGCGCCTGAGGAACTCGCGGATATTTACCGGGAAAAGGACCTTGCCCTGCTTTGGAGTCCCGGTATCCAGATTTATGAATCATCCGTGAGGGACGCCGATGGATCGGTTCATAGTGTGGTTTTCCACAAGGCTACATTTTCCAGGCCGGACGGCTCTGTCGGCGGACTGATCGGGGCTATGCTGGATATAACCGAGCGCAAGCGGGCTGAAAAAGAGCTGAAAGACAGCGAGCAGCAACTTCGAAGCATAATCCAGGGCTACCCGCTTCCCGCGTTTGTGATAGGGAAAGACCACCAGGTGGTCTACTGGAACAAAGCGTTGGAGGAAATGAGCAAAATCAAGGCAAACGAGGTGGTAGGGACCAAGGAACATTGGCGGGCCTTTTACAGGGAGCAGAGGCCCTGTATAGCCGATCTGCTCGTCGATGATAATCGGGAGGGGGCTGTAGGCTGGTATGGTGAAGGAATCGGCGAGTCAGAGGTCCTCGATGGAGCATACGAAGCAACGGAATTTTTCCCGAACTTGGGTGAGACCGGGAAATGGCTGCATTTCACCGCTGCCGCCGTTCGGAATTCCAGAGGCGCTATTGTCGGCGCCATCGAGACTCTTGAAGACATCACCGATCGCGAAAAGGCCGAAGCAGTCCTGAGAGAATCTGAAAACCGCTACAGGGCCATCTTTGAAAACACGGGCGCGGCCACACTCATACTCGAAGAAGATACCACCATATCACTTGCAAATGCGGAATTCGAGAAACTGACAGGTTACACGAGAGATGAGATTGAAAACAAGAAGAGTTGGACGGAATTTGTCGTGAAAGAGGACCTGGAGAGGATGCTGGACCAGCATCGCCTGCGCAGAGCCGACGCAAAGGCTGCTCTGCAACAATACGAATTCCGCCTTATCGACAAACATGACCAGACAAGAGATTGCTTACTCACCGTCGATATGATTGCCGACACAAAAAGAAGCGTCGCCTCGTTTCTTGACATCACCGAGCGCAGGCAGGCGGAGGATGCGCTGATTTCCGCCAACCGGCGATTGAACGACATAATAGAGTTCCTGCCCGATGCGACACTGGTCATTGACAGGGATAAGAAGATCATAGCCTGGAACCGCGCCATCGAAAAGATGACCGGGGTTAGCAAAAAGGAGATGATGGGGAAGGATGACATCGATTGTGCTGTCTCTTTTTACGGGGAAAGGCGGCTGCATCTGCTCGATCTCATCGACGCCTGCGATGAGGATCTCGAATCACGCTACCAGCATGTCACGAAAAAGGGGGGCATTCTGCGTGCGGAAACTTACGTTCCCTGTGTCTATGGAGGCAAGGGGGCTTACGTTTTCTGCACAGGCGCACCTCTGTTCGACGCACATGGAAACCGGGTGGGCGCCATTGAATCCATCCGCGATGTCAGCGAACAAAGGCAGGCGCAGGAAGCGCTGAGACGCAGCGAGGAGAAATATCGCGAGTTGGTCGAAAATGCCAACAGCATTATCCTGAGAATGGACAACGCGGGCAACGTGACCTTCTTCAACGAGTTCGCCCAGAGATTTTTCGGCTACAGCGAAGAGGAAATACTGGGCAAAAACGTGGTAGGCGCCATCGTTCCGGAAGTTGAATCAACGACCCGGCGGGACCTGCGGTTGATGATCGAGGCTATCGCCTTGAACCCGGATCGCTACGCCAGCAACATCAACGAAAATATGCGCCGCAGCGGCGAGAGGGTCTGGGTCGCCTGGACCAACCAACCCATCCTGGATGAAAATGGGCGGGTTGTGGAAGTCTTTTGCGTGGGAAATGACGTCACCGAGCGTAAGAAAGCGGAGGAAGAGCTTAGGCGCTCGGAGGAGCGGTTTAAAATATTGTTCGAATGCGCCCCTGACCCTTACTACCTGTGTGACATGCAGGGCAACTTTGTGGATGGCAACAGGGCGGCGGAAGAGGCGGCAGGCTATAAACGGGAGGAACTGATTGGAAAAAACATTTTTGAATCAAACCTTATGCTCCCGGAAGAGATCCCCAAGGCCCGCGAGCTGTTGGCCGGGAATAGACTTGGCTATCCTTCGGGGCCCGATGAGTTCGTCCTGAATCAAAAAGGAGGCAAACAAGTCTTTCTGGAAACAAGAACATTTCCAACTGTGATCCGGGAGCAGCATCTGGTGCTGGGTATTGCCCGCGACATCACCAAGCGCAAACAGGCCGAGGAAGAACTTAGAGAATCTCGTCAACAACTCTCGGACATGATCGACTTCCTGCCTGACGCCACCTTTGTTATCGATAAAGAAGGCAAGGTCATCGCATGGAACCGGGCTATCGAGGACATGACGGGGATCAGTGCGGCGGATATGCTGGGGAAAGGCAATTACGAGTACGCCCTGCCATTTTACGGAGAACGAAGACCCATCCTGATCGACCTTGTTCTCGGTCCCCGGCCGGAAATCGAACGGAGGTATGCAGCGCTGGAAAGGACGGACGGGGCAATCGCGGGCGAAGCATACATGCCGGCGCTCGGGGGTGGTGAAGTATATCATTCAGGCAAGGCAAGCGCCCTGTTTGACTCCAAGGGAAATGTCGTCGGAGCGATCGAGTCGATACGCGACAATACAGAGCGCAAGCAGGCCGAGGAGGCCCTGAGGCGCGCAAACATCCTGCTGTTCACACAAAAGGAAACCTCGATCGATGGAATCCTGGCGGTTAACGAACACGACACTGTCATCTTGTCAAACCATCGGTTTGCAGACATGTGGGGCATCTCCCGCGAAGCAGTGGAAGCCCAAGTCCACGCTCCATTGCTGCAGTCGGCATCGGACAAGGTGAGGGCCCCCCAGGCGTTTCTCCAAAGAATAGGCTACCTGTATGCCCATCGAAATGAAACCAGTCTGGAAGAGATCGCGCTCAAAGACGGCAGGACCTTCGAACGTTACTCAGCGCCTATGAATGGCACCGATGGAAGGTACTACGGAAGGGTCTGGTATTTTCGCGACATCACCGAGCGCAAGCACATGGAAGAAGCTGTCGCAGAGGCGGAGGCGCAATACAGGGGCATATTCGAGAATTCCGTAATGGGCATTTTTCAATCGACCCCGGAAGGAAGACTCTTAAGCCTCAATATGGCTCTTGCTCGTATTCTTGGCTATCATTCGCCGGAACAGCTAATAAATGAGGTAAGCGACCTGCCCCGGCAAGTATACGTCAATCCCGAGCGCCGCTTCGAACTGCTCCGCCTGATCGAAGAGCGGGGAATGGCTCAAGAGTTTGAGGCCCAGGTTTTCAGGAAGGACAGGAGCGTTGCATGGATATCCGTCAACATACATGCTGTTCATGATGTCAATGGCAAGATTATCCGCATGGAGGGCACGGCCCAGGAAATCACCGAGAGCAAGAGGCTTTCGTCCCAACTGTATCAAGCCCAGAAGATGGAGGCTATCGGCACGCTGGCCGGAGGAATTGCGCATGACTTTAACAACATACTCATGCCGATAATCGGATATGCGGAGCTCTCGCTGAGCGCAGTTCCCAAAGGCGCCCGTTTGCACCATAACATAGAACAGATTCTTCTGTCCGGTAACCGCGCCAGGGAGCTTGTCAAGCAAATACTCACCTTCAGCCGCAAGACGGAAAAAGAACGCAGGCCGGTGCAAGTCAGTCTTCTGGTAAAAGAAACGCTTAAGCTGCTTAGATCGTCATTGCCCTCTACCATAAAGATACGCCGGCGCCTTGATGCGGATGCAATAGATAGCACTGTGCTGGCGGATCCCACCCATATTCACCAGGTGCTGATGAACTTGTGCACGAATGCCGCTCACGCCATGCGCGAGAAAGCAGGAGTGCTGTCCATCACCCTAAAAAATGTGGATATCGGCTCGGTCGGCATAAGTGAACTTCCGGACCTGGCGCCGGGATCTTACGTGAAACTAAGTGTCGCCGACACGGGACACGGAATGGACGAAGCGGTAAGACAGCGAATCTTCGATCCATATTTCAGCACTAAAGGACCATCTGAGGGGACCGGCCTGGGGTTGGCCCTGGTCTATGGAATAATTACGAGTCTGTCCGGAGGCGTCACCGTGTCCAGCGAGCCCGGCCAAGGCGCCACTTTCGACATCTATTTTCCGAGGGCTAGAACGTTACAGGCGCCAAAGGCTGAGGTCCCGGAACCTCTTCCCACCGGAAAGGGTCTCGTTCTGGTGGTCGATGACGAACAACCTATAGTCGATATGCTAAAGGAAATGCTTGGGGTCCTGGGTTATGATGTCGCCGGAAGATATAGCAGCTACGATGCGCTCCAGGCTTTCAAAGCGCGCCCCGATAGCTTTGATCTGGTAATCACCGATCTGACGATGCCTAATATGACGGGGATCGATCTGGCAAGAGAAATTCTGAAGATCCGCCCCAATAGCCCAATAATCCTCTGCACGGGATTTAGTGAGGCCATTGATGAAAATAGGAGCAAGCTTCTGGGGATAAGAGGGTTCCTCATGAAGCCGATAGCCTTGAGGGACTTGGCTGCAACCGTGAAGAAAATCCTGTTTCAGGACAAAGCAATAACCTAAAGTGCTGAAGGTTCCTGCACCCAGTGCACTGTCAGCCAGGTTGTAGAGGGCGCCGAGGCGCAAACCTTCATTCCGGCGCAGGCTTCGCCGGGATGACGATGACTCGCCAACAGATGGGAACTTTGTTGAGAGCGCCTGGTGATCTCTTGAACTTTGCGGATAAATCTTGCGATGATTTTTCACGATCCAGATATGCATTCCAAAATCTTCCTTACAGTGCTATAAAATTGGGCACGAGATTTATGAACAACTCCAGTACAACACCCACGAACTCAGCCCGGCAAGATGCTCAACGTTGTTCTCGCTTTGGAACCGGCGGATATTCTATCAATCGTGTCAAGCAAAGGCGTCAAGCGTCTCATTCCATAAATTACTCTATCTAATGCGCCTCCAAAAGGGGCCGAAAATGAGAAAGCCTTCCAGCATTGAACTGACCAATCAACAACGATCTGTTTTGCTTATGTGGGTTACAGCCGGGAAAAGCGAGCATCGGCTTGCCAAAAAGGCTCGAGTCATTCTGTGTGCAGCCGCCGGGGTGGGCCTCAAGGACATGGAAACCGAGGCCGGATTGAGCTGGCAGAGCTGTTTGAAGTGGCGCAAGCGCTTTGTGGAGCATGGCCTCAAAGGTTTAAGAGACATTCCCGGCAGAGGCGGGCCTGCCGTTATTTCTCCCGAGGAACGTGTTAATGTAAGGAATGCTACGCCAGGAAGGCTTTCGCTTTTGGGATCGAGGAGAGGAATTCGCCGGTGACTCATAAACCAAGTTACGAAGAACTGGAAGAAAGGATTAAGGAGCTGGAAAGGGAAGCTCTTATGCTCAAGCGGGCGGAAGACGAACTGCTTGAAACCAAGCATGGTCTTGAACTTGCCACGGCATCCGGAAAACTGGGAATCTGGGACTGGAACATCCAGGAGAACATTTTGCAATGGAACGACCGGATGTTCGAGCTATATGGCATTACGCGAGATGCGTTTGCGGGATGTATTGAAGCTTGGCGCAACGGCCTGCATCCCCATGACCGGGCGATGGCTCTCGAAGCTATCCGTGCGGCTGTTGACGGCGAAAAGGACTACGACAGCGAGTTTCGTGCTCAGCATCCGGACGGGACCGTAAAGATACTTAAAGCGAATGCCGTGGTTATCCGGGATCGCGCCGGAAGGGCCCTGCGGATGATCGGCCTAAACAGTGACATTACCGAACAAAAGCGGATGCAGACACTACTGGACCAAAACCGCCGGCAGGTGGAAGACATCTTCCAGGCTATCGGGCATCCAGCAGTGATACTCGATCGAGAGCACAACATTGTGCAAGCAAACCAAGCGGTATTGACGGCAACAGGCATATCGGAAGATGAGGTCCTGGGGAAGAAATGCTTCGACATTTTCCATGGCGCTAACGCTCCTCCCCATACCTGCCCAATGGAAAGATTTCTGAGGGACGGAAGCCTGGGAACTTTGGAGATGGAGATAGAGGCTCTTGGAGGTGTATTCCTGGTTTCCTGCACCCCCTTGGTGGACGATGAAGGGCATACCCAGGGAATTATGCATATAGCCACGGATATTACCGACCGCAAGCAAGCCGAGCAGGCGCTAAGAGAGAGCGAGGTCAAGTACAGAACACTCTTTGAAAACGCCACGGACGCCATATTTTTGAGCCGGAACGACAAGTTCATCGACTGCAATGTCGCCGCTGCAAAAATATTCGGATGCACACGTGAAGAACTTGTCAATAGTTCTCCCTATGTTTTTTCGCCACTCGTCCAGCCCAATGGAAAAGACTCAAAAGAAGAGTCCAAGACAAAAATATTTGCTGCTCTTTCCGGGGCGCCGCAGTTTTTTGAGTGGAGACACTGCCGCCAGGACGGCGCGCCGTTTGATGCGGAGGTGATCCTTAACCGCATGGAATTGGGTGATGATATACTCCTTTTGGGGTTTGTCCGTGACATTACAACCCGAAAGCTTACTGAACGGGCGCTTCAAGAGTCGGCATGGTTCCAGCAACAGTTGATTGACGCCTTGCCGGTGCCTGTTTTTTTTAAGGACCCTGAGGGCCGCTATCTCGGGTGCAACAAAGCATACGAAAGCTTCTTAAACAGGGGTCAAGACGAAATCATAGGCAAATCGGCCTTTGAAATTGCACCCCAGGAACTCGCGGATATTGACCAGGAAAAGGACCTTGCCCTGTTCAGGAGTCCCGGTATCCAGATTTATGAATCCTCTGTGAGGGACTCCGATGGATCGGTTCATAATGTGGTCTTCCACAAGGCCACGTTCTCTAAGCCGGATGGTTCGGTCGGGGGGCTTATCGGGGCCGTCGTGGACATAACGGAGCGCAAGCGGGCTGAAGAAGAACTGAAAGACAGCGAGCAGCAACTGCGAAGCATAATCCAGGGCTACCCGCTTCCAGCGTTTGTGATAGGGAAAGACCACCAGGTGATCTACTGGAACAAAGCGTTGGAGAAAATGAGCAAAATCAAGGCAAAGGATGTAGTAGGGACCAGCGAACATTGGATGTCTGTTTACAGCAAGGCGAGGCCTTGTATGGCTGACCTGCTGGTAGATGAGGCGACCCCGGAGGCAATTTCACTCTGGTATCATGGAATATCCAACAAGTCCAGCTTGCTCGAAGAGGCGTATGAAGCAACCGAGTTCTTCCCGGAAATGGGCGAGGAGGGGAGGTGGCTTCATTTTACTGCGGCATCTATCAGAAATTCTCAGGGGATTCTTGTCGGCGCCATCGAGACTGTCGAAGACATCACCGATCGCGAAAAGGCCGAAGAAGTCCTGAGAGAATCTCGTCAACAACTCTCGGACATCATCGACTTCCTGCCTGACGCCACATTTGTTATCGATAAAGAAGGCAAGGTGATCGCATGGAACCGGGCTATCGAGGAGATTGCCGGGGTCAGGGCGGCAGACATGCTGGGTAAAGGCAATTACGAGTACGCCCTGCCATTTTACGGAGAAAGGAGACCCGTCCTGATCGACCTTGTCCTCGAATCCAGGCAGGAAATCGAACAGAAGTATGCAACGATGGAAAGGACGGACAGGGCAATTGCCGCCGAAGCATATATGCCGGCGCGCAGTGGTGGTGAAGCATATCTTCTCGGAACGGCAAGCGCCCTGTTTGACTCCAGGGGAAATGTCGTCGGAGCGATCGAGTCGATACGCGACATCACCGAGCGTAAGCGCATGGAAGAAGCTGTTGCGGAGGCGGAGGGAAAATACAGGGGCATATTCGAGAATTCAGTAATGGGCATATTTCAATCGACCCCGGAGGGAAGATTCTTAGGCCTCAATATGGCTCTTGCCAGTATCCTTGGCTATGATTCGCCTGAAGAGGTATTGAATACGGAAGGCGACATATCTCGACAACTCTATGTCGTTCCTGAGCGCCGCTCCGAACTGCTCCGCCTGATCGAAGAGCGGGGAATGGCTCAAGAGTTTGAGGCGCAGTTTTTCAGGAAGGACGGGAGTGTTGCATGGGTTTCTCTCAGCGTGCGTGCTGTGCGTGATGTCAATGGCAAGATCATCCATATGGAGGGCACGGCCGAGGACATCACCGAGAGCAAGAGGCTTTCGTCCCAACTAAATCAAGCCCAGAAGATGGAAGCTATCGGTACGCTGGCCGGAGGAATTGCGCATGACTTTAACAACATACTTATGCCGATAATTGGTTATTCGGAGCTCTCTCTGAATGTAGTTCCCAAAGGCAGCCGTTTGCGCCATAACATAGAACAGATTCTTCTGTCCGGTAACCGCGCCAGGGAGCTTGTCAAGCAAATACTCACCTTCAGCCGCAAGACGGAACAGGAACGCAGGCCTGTGCAAGTCAGTCTTCTGATAAAAGAAACGCTTAAGCTGCTTAGATCGTCATTACCATCCACTATACAGATACGCCAGGATATTGATAAGGGAGCAATCCACGCCACCACTATGGCCGATCCCACGCAAATTCACCAGGTGCTGATGAACCTGTGCACGAATGCCGCTCACGCCATGCGCGAGAAAGCAGGAGTGCTGTCCATCACCCTGAGAAATGTGGATATCGGTTCAGTCACCATAAGTGAACTTCCGGACCTGGCCCCGGGATCTTACCTGAGACTAAGTGTCGCCGACACAGGACATGGAATGGACGAAGCGGTAAGACAGCGAATCTTCGATCCATATTTCACCACCAAAGGACCGTCTGAGGGGACCGGATTGGGTCTGGCCCTGATCTACGGAATCGTTAAGGACCTGTCGGGAGGCATCGCCGTGTTCAGCGTGCCGGGAGAAGGCAGCACCTTCGATGTCTATTTCCCGATTACCAAAACGCTACAGGCGCCAACGGTCGAGGCGTCGGCGCCTCTTCCCACCGGAAAGGGTCTCGTTCTGGTGGTTGATGACGAACGATCTATAGTCGAAATGCTAAAGGCGATGCTTGAGAGCCTGGGTTATGATGTCGCCGATAGATTTAGCAGTTACGATGCGCTCCAGGCTTTCAGAACTCGGCCCGATAGCTTTGATCTGGTTCTGAGATCTAGCAATG
>PLSV01000332.1 GCA_003165235.1 Syntrophobacteraceae bacterium | reverse complement strand
GATCATTCAGTATTGAACTCAGAGCGTTATCAACATTGGACGATCCTCGACCATAAGAGGCGCTTTTTCCGGGAGCCGAGAAGTTGGATAGAGATAAAGATGGACTGCTGCTGAAAGTCAGAGGACTCACGAAGTCCTTTGAAAAGAATATCGTTTTGGACGACGTCGATTTGGATCTCAAGCCCGGGGAGGTTCATGTTCTCTTCGGCGAAAACGGGGCCGGCAAGACGACGTTCACGAAGATATTGTGCGGCGGCTACCTTGCGAACAGCGGTGAGATTGCGATTGAAGGACGAAAAGTTCATATCGCCAAGCCGGCCGATTCGAGGTCTTTGGGAATTGTTGCGGTCCACCAGGATTTCAGTTTGGTGCCGCAGTTAAGCGTTCTGGAAAACCTGTATCTTGGAAGAGAGTACAAAACCGGACCGTTTCTCAACAAGAGAAAAATGGCCAAAGAAGCGAAGGCGTATTTTGAAAATTTGAAGATCGGCCTGGATATCGATCTCTATAAGAAAATTGCGGTTTTGAGCATGGAGAAGCAGCAAGTGGTAGCGATCGCCAGGGCCCTTCTGCAACCATTAAAAATCCTCATTCTTGATGAACCGACATCCAATTTTACAGATCGTGAAACCGGAATTCTTTTCGAGCACATTCGGGAATTGACTCAAAGGGGCGTAGGGGTAATTTATATTTCGCATATTGTCGAGGAGCTCATGGAAATTGGCGACCGCGTGACAATTCTGCGAGACGGTAGAGTGGTCGGACATATTGAAAGCAATGCGGACATTACCAAGGAAAATCTTCTAAAGGGCATGGTTCAACGAGGCGTTCAAAAAGTGCAGCAGGCCCTTACTACAGATCTTGGAGATGTATGCCTTGAAGTAAACCATCTCTGCACCGATAGTGGATTGAAGGATATCAACCTCAATGTCAAGAAGGGTGAAATTCTGGGAATAGGAGGCTTGCCCGACTCCGGCAAGAGCCTGATAGGAAGAGCGCTGTTCGGTCTTGAAAAAATTACATGCGGAGAGATCAAAATCAGAGGCGAAGATATTGCTCAAGACATAAAGCCTTCCCGGGCGTTGAAGAATCGCATGATTTACTTTCCTGCCGAGAAACTGGACGGATTGGTTCTATGCCGGGACATCAAGGAGAACGCAACTCTGCCTTCATTGAAGGATAAATTCTCCAGCCGCGGGATTCTGGATAAGGGCAGGGAGAAAGACGCCGTATCCGGAATTGTGGAAAAATTGAACATCAGGCCCCCCAATATGGGCAAACGCGTGTGCTATCTGAGCGGCGGAAACCAGCAAAAAGTCATAATGGGACGGGGTTTGTTAAAGGAAGCCAAGACATTTATTTTCGATGAAATAACGCGGGGTGTGGACATCGCCTCAAAGGTCGAGTTCTACGAAATCGTTGCGGAGATCGCTAAAGATTCGGACGGTGTGATTTTTATCACATCGGAGCTCACGGAGTTGTTGGACCTGTGTCACCGCGTGATCATCATGTATGGTAAACGTGTAAAAGCAACATTGAGACACGAGGACGCCACCAGGGAAAAATTGGTCCATCATATACTTGGACTGGAGGTCGATCGATAGGAGGAAGGTCAATTCGATGGTCAATTCAACAGTTGAATTAAGGGAAAAGACGGACGGCGCCCGTCCAACCGTACAGATCGGGGTTGTCAGGGGCTTCATTCGCACCGCAGGTTTTCTGCCTATGCTGGTGGCGGCCCTTTTGGTCACCGGGCTTTTCGTGAGCCACTTTTATTCGACGATGAACATGGTGAACGTTATGCGCCAGACATCTTATCTGGCGATTATTACGATCGGAGAAATGCTGGTTTTTATTGTTGGTGGATTCGATTTGTCAATCGGATCGATCGTGGCTCTCACAAGCGTAGCGACCACACTGATCACGGCGACCAAGTTCACGGGCGACGGCGTGAGTCTTACGGCTTTCGGAACGCTTGGGGGTCTGATCGCCGCCGGATTGGTTGGGCTGGTGAACGGCGTTGTCATTGCTTTATTCCGAGTGGCGTCGTTCATTGTCACTTTGGCGACGATGGGCATAGCAGCCGGCGCAGCGTTGGAGCTCTCCGGCGGCACGCCGATCTGGGGCGTCCCCAAATCCATGATCAGCATTTTTGGAGGCGGGAGCCTTTTGGGCATCCCTACGGTATTCATCATAATGGTGATCGTATCCGTGACGATGTACATCCTGTTGAACCAGACCAAGTTGGGCAGATACTTTTGGGCTATCGGCGGCAATGAGAGCGCGGCGATACTTTCCGGCATCAACACGAAGAAATATAAAATCCTCGCCTTCGTCCTGTGCGGGCTTTTTGCCGGATTTACAGGAGTTTTACTCACCGCCCGGGTGGGCTCCGGAGAACCTGTGTTGGGAAGCGGACTCATGTTGCAGGCTATGGCCGCCGCCGTGATGGGAGGGACCAAAGTTGGGGGTGGAGAAGGCAACATCCCGGGGGCCGTCCTGGGCGCCTTTTTCATCGTATTGGTTGGCAACGTAATGGATCTGGCGAATATAGGGTCCTACGTCCAAATGATTGTCATGGGAGGATTCTTAATGTTTGCGATTGTCACGGACGAGATTCTTCGCAAATAGTCACAGGCTGTTGTTCTATTGATACGAAGGAGGCGAATGTGGCCAGACAGATTGACTTGAACTGCGATGGGGGAGAGAGTTTCGGGATTTACCGGCTCGGAAACGATGAAGAAATGATGACCCAGGTGACCTCTATCAGCATTGGATGCGGTTTCCACGGCGGGGACCCGCACGTTATGAGAAAGACCGTCGCCATGGCTAAAAAATACGATGTGGCCGTTGGCGCGCATCCGGGCTTTCCTGACCCGATCGGATTCGGCCGCCGCAAAATGGAGATTACGCCCGAAGAGGCCAGAGATTACATTTTGTACCAGGTCGGGGCGTTAAAGGCGTTCTGTGAGGCCTACGGAATTGCGCTGCAGCACGTGAAGCCGCACGGGCAACTCTACAACATGGCCTGGACCGACGAAAAGCTCGCCAGGAGCATCCTGGAAGCAATTCGAGAGGTAAAACCGGAACCCATATTTTTGGCTCTCTACAATACAATGCCCTATGGGATCGCAGAGTCTATGGGGATGCGGGTGGCCGGGGAGTTCTACGCAGACCTGGAATACGCCCCGGATGGAACGACCTTCATCAAGAGGACGCATGGAGATATCGACGTTGACCAAACGGTAAGTAAGGTCGTCAGAATGGTTGTCGAAGGCAAAGTTACGGCTTCAAACGGCCAGGACATAGAAGTGCGGGGCAGGAGCATCTGTTTTCATGGCGATAATCCGAAGGGGCCTGAGATCGTGAAGGCGGTAAAAGAAGCGCTCCAAAAAAAGGGAGAAGCGATTTTGCCTCTTTGGAAGCAATTTAAATCGTAGATCGTCGTATTGATCCATTTTTTGAACGAAAGGGAAGCTTCTATGATTTATGAAGCGATACGCTATCTTTATTCAGGTGACCAGTTCCTGACCATTGAGATTGGCGATGAGATGAGCCTTCGCGCTAATTTCAAAGTGATAGGAATTGATAACGCCATCAAGCAGGCCGAGATTGCCGGCGTCATAGAAACCTTGCCGGGATGGAGATCGATGCTGCTGCACTATGATTCGCTCAAGATTCGTACTGCCGATTTGATCTCAGAGCTTAAAAAAGCGGTGGAGCGGGTCTCTGAGGTGACCGAAGTCCCCTCCAGGCTGATCGAACTGCCCGTGAAATACAAAGGAAAGTGGGGGCCTGATATCGGATTTATTGGTGAGCAGAACGGCGTTACGGAGGACGAGGTGGTGAAAATCCACTCGGAAACGATTCATTGGGTGGGAATGGTGGGATTTACACCCGGATCTCCTCAACTTATGCAACTTGACCCCGTTAAGCTGCTATCGGTGCCAAAGTATAAGTCCCCGCGGGTTTATACGCCTCAGGGCACAATCGCGCTCGGAGGAAGCCTGACGGCGATATACCCTGTGCCCAGTCCAGGTGGATACCAGATGATGGGTCTTTGCCCGGTCCCCGTCTATGACCGATTCCAGACTCTTGGGGCGTTCGAAAAGTCCCCTGTGCTCCTGAGAATAGGCGATAGAATCAAGTTTGTCCCGGTGGAAACGGAAGAATTTGATTTTGCCCGTCAGCAGGTTTGGGAATGCACTTACAAATTCAGCATCAAAGAAGGCATCTACAAATTATAGGAGGGTTCCGTGAGTCAGGAAGTTTTCGAAATCATCCAACCAGGGATTTTCAGCACCGTGCAGGATCTTGGCAGGAAAGGTTTCCTGGCGAGCGGCATTCCTCCCTCCGGGGCGATGGATCGGTTCGCTTTGCAAATGGGGAATTTGCTGGTTAAAAATCCGTTAGGGGAAGCCGGCGTCGAAGTGACCGCCATGGGGGCCAGGATTCGAGTTCTGGAAAACATTGTCATCGCCTTTACCGGTGGGCGATTCGATGTCAAGGTAAACGGGGCCGCGATCCCTCTTTGGCAATCGGTGTGCGTTAACAAAGGCGATGTTATTGACATGGGAGAGGCGCTGACAGGTTGGAGGGGATACCTTTGTGTTGCAGGCGGCATTGATGTGCCTGCCGTTCTTGGGTCTAAATCAACGTACACTATGGGCGCGCTTGGGGGATTTCGCGGGAGGCCCCTCAGAAGGGGAGATATCATTCAAGTCGGGCCGGCTGCGGCGCCCATGGCCTCTATACTTGGAAGGCGCGTCAAGAATGAGATCCTGCCGTCTCAAGAGGAGGCAAGCGTCTTGCGTGTGGTTTTGGGACCCCAGGATGACTATGTTGCCGATGAGAGCATCGAGACTTTCTTTACGACAACGTACAGGGTTCAAGCTAAGGCGAATAGGGTAGGCTACCGTTTTGAGGGGCCGAAATTCAAATTCAAGGAAATCAAGAGAGCCAAAGACGCCGGGTCGGACCCCTCAAACATCGTTGATGATGGAAATGCGATAGGAGCTATTCAAATCCCGGGAGGCGTGGAGCCTATTTGTTTGGCTGTCGATGGGGTCTCCATGGGAGGCTATGTCAAGATTGCCTGTCTGATTGCAGCGGATATGGACCGCATGGCGCAGTTGAGGATTGGCGCGCCTATGAATTTTCAGAAGGTCGACGTCGACGAGGCTCGCGCTATTCTTAAGGAAAAGCAAGACAGTATCTGTGAACAAAACATAGAACAGATTTAGAGGGGACGCTCTATCGGCTGAGAATCGCAACTTTCCCGTCTGATGGAG
>PLSV01000080.1 GCA_003165235.1 Syntrophobacteraceae bacterium | reverse complement strand
AACTCGGCCATCAGATTCCCACTGGAACCACCGCGGGTGTGTTTTCAGAAGATCGGAATCCACGGAACAATGATTGACCACTAGATCTATCATCATCCTGAGGCCGAGATTCTCTGCAGTTTCGATGATGTCTGTGAGCTGTTGTTCGGGCGATTTTTTGCTCTTGGGGTCGACAAAAAGCGGGTTCAGTTGCGAATAGTCCACTATCGAATACAAACTACCGGAAGAGCCAGGAAGCTGAACAGGGTTGATGAAAACCCAGTTGAAACCCATTGGACAGCCCTTTCCAGGTGCTTTGTCCAGTCAGTGAATTTGCCGACCAGCAAAGGGAACAGGTTATATATGATCATCTTTTGCCGAAGTTTCATCTTCTGTTCCTTTCTAAGCAAGTGATTAGACCGGTTCAAGTTTCAGGTCCAGCGCTGCCTCGCTTTCGGCTGTCATAACTTGAGACTTGAAAGTTCAAGATTGAAACTGGCAGCTCCCTGATATTAAGCAATAAATGTTATTGTATAGCACAGTATCTCATCAGTCGCGGCAGGAACTCGTAACCAGGGAAAAGTTGGCCTGGCGCTTGGGCTAGCCCAAGTTTGTCACGCTTGGGGCCAAAAACACCCATAAACAGACTATTTCAATTCGTAAGTTATTGAAATTACGTTCCAGCGGTGCCGTTTTTCAAAATGTAGTGCCCAAAAATGATTTGCTGCCCTTGCAATTACCTTGATACTGTGCTACCTTCCGGCGCATGTTTATTCGAGAAATCACAAGAACGGACCATCAGACCGGAAAGGTCTATGTCTACAATCGACTCATGGAGTCGGTTCGCACCCCCCAAGGGGCCGCGCCAGAGGATCGTTCTCGATCTTGGGCGATTGGACCTGCCCAGGGAGCACTGGAAGATACTGGCCGACCGCATCGAGCAGATCCTCAGCGGCCAAAAGAGCCTTTGGCCTATCGAGGAATCCATTGAAAACCTCGCGCTGGACTTTGCCGGGCGGGTGAAACGAAAAGAGCGGCAGGCGCTGCCTGAAGCTTGCGTCCCGGAGGCCGTCCCCCAGTGGGAGACGGTGGACTTGGGCTCCCTTACCCGGAAAGAGGTCCGCACAGTGGGAGGTGAGGCCCTGGGCCACTGGGCCTTTAATAAACTCGGGTTCGCCGGAATGTTCGAAGACCTTGGGTTTTCGCAAACCCAGATTGATGTTGCCGCTCTGCTCATAATCGGCAGGCTTATCCATCCGGCCAGCGAAAGACAGACGTTCCTGTGGGCCACCGAGAGCAGCGGCCTTGACGAACTGTTGGGCACGGACTTCGAAAAAATCTCGCTCAGCGCTCTCTATCGGCTCTCGGATTTTATGGTTCAACACCGGGAAGCCATTGAGGTCCATCTTCAAAGAAGCGAGCGGTCTCTTTTCGGCCTGCGGGAAAGCATAATTCTCTACGACCTCACCAATACATTTCTTACCGGAACGGCTCAGGAAAGCACTATGGCAAAGCGGGGCCGGTCCAAGGAAAAGCGTACCGACTGTGCGCTGCTTACTCTGGCCCTTGTACTCGACGAGGACGGCTTTCCCAAAGTGAGTAAGGTATTTGAGGGCAATGTGAGTGAACCCTCCACCCTGGCCATGATATTGGACGCTCTTCCAGGTTACGGCCAGATGCCCCTTAGAGCCTCGCCCACGGTAGTCATTGATGCGGGTATAGCTACGGCCGAAAACATAGCGCTGATCTGTTCCCGCGGGATGGAATATGTCTGCGTCAGCCGCTCCCGGCCCAAGCAGTACCCTGATGGGGAAAGGACCATTATCAAGACCGGTCCGGGCGGTACGGTTCAGGGGATACGCCTGGAAAAGGATGGAGAGGTCCTTCTTTACTGCGAGAGCACGGGGCGCAGCGCCAAGGAGCAGGGCATCAGGGACAGGCTCCGGAAAAGATTCGAAGAAGGGCTTACCTCTATCGCCGCATCCCTTTCGAAGCGAGGAGGAGTCAAAAGCTACGACAAGATCGTTGAGAGGGTGGGCCGGCTTCGGGAAAGGTGTGCTTCCGTCGCCCAATTCTATGAGGTCACCGTTGAAAGATCCGAAGACATAGCGACAGCTCTTACCTGGCGCATTCAGAACGAGGAAGGCCTTAGAGCCGGATTCTGTGGTGGTTATCTTATACGCTCCAGTCGAAAGGACCTGGATGAAAAAAGCCTGTGGTCGCTCTACACAACGCTTACTTTGGTGGAGGAGAGCTTTAGGTCCCTCAAAAGCGATCTTGGCTTGCGCCCGATGTATCACCGCAAGGACCGGCGCCTTGAAGGACATCTTTTTATCAGCGTCTGTGCCTATCATCTCCCGGCAACCATCCAGCGGCAACTCAGAAAAGAGGGTATCGTTCACAACTGGGAGATCATCCGCATGCGCATGGCATCGCAATGCCGAGTGACGGCCAGCATAACCAATGACAAAGAGCAACGATTCCATATACGGCAGACAACAGAGCCGGAATCGTTTCATCGAGAGGTGTATCGCGCCCTCGGAATGCATCCGAAACCTCTAAAAAGCAAAAAGACCGTGTCCTGAAAATCTGTAGTGCCTAAATCGGATCGGCCAAAATGATAACCATTCAGGATAACTTACGTTTATCCTTTTAGATGACAAACTTGGGCTAAAACCCTGGGGTGTGTTCCAATGGTTTGCAATCGATCTTTAACCTCGAAAAGACGTGACAATTACCCCCCTTTTGTAAAGGGGAGTAGGGGGGATTTTTAACCTCGAAAAGACGTGACAATCACCCCCCTTTGTAAAGGGGGGTAGGGGGGATTTTGCACCTCGCGAGG
>PLSV01000055.1 GCA_003165235.1 Syntrophobacteraceae bacterium | reverse complement strand
TCCCCGGTGGTTTCAACCATCACAACGATTTCATGGTGTGCTTATCTCCCAAGAGTTCCAATAATAATGGTTGGTTATGACGAACTACTAATCCACAGCTACCCAGGATCTTCATCATCTCATCTTCAGGATCACGCCCAACGTGTGGAATGAGTGTGGAACTTCCGACTGTGATCGGACCATCAAGCACACCATGAAGAAGGCGTTGTTTGCCGGAGAAAGACAGGTTCATGATTTTGTGGGTTACAGCTTTGAACGCATCAGCTTCGGACATGAACTTGGCGAACTCAGCTTTATCGACCTTCCTTTTTCTCAATCCATCGAGTTCTTGCCGAGTTTCTTCCATTTTGCGGCGTAAGGCTTGTATTTCTGCAATGAAGTCATTTCGCTTTTGGGAATATGCGACCGAGTCAAAATCATCGCGTTCAAGAAGGCTGTCCAAGTTCCGCAAAACGATTTCTTTTCGCTTCGAACCAGCTTGGAGATTGCTCAGCTTCCGCTCAAGCTCTTTGATTATGTTGTCACCGTTGGATTTTTCATCGAGCAGGGGTTTGTAGTGCTGGTCCGGGTCAAGTCCGAGTTGCTTGAAGAGTTCAACATAGAAAATCTGCCATTCCAAAAGCTCGGCGGGTATTATTGGCAAGGAACATTTCTCACGTCCCTTTATCGATAACAGCTTTGGAGTAGCCTTGTGCCAGTAACAAGCATAATTGCGGGAACGTGAACCATCGGCGCGGCGAGTTCCATAATCAGACCGCATTTTCGCTCCGCATATCCCACAAACGCATAAGTCATGCAGCAAAAACTCCTGTGCGACTTTTGATTGTCTTCCACTACGGGCGTTGGCGTTGTTGAGCCGTTCCTGCAATCTTTCCCATCTATCACGCGTTATCAGTGGCGGAGCTTCAAAAATGATATGCTCGCTTTCTGGGCGATTTCCGATAACCTTGCCTTTTGCGTCAGAGATAAATCTGTTCACCGTGATTTCACCACGATAGTCGGCGCATTTGAGTATTTTGGAGATAGTACCGCTGGACCATCGGGAGGAACCACCGTTGCGGGTCGGGACGCCTTCGGCGTTAAGGTCGATGCTGATGTCATTCAATGATTTGCCCAAGTCCAGGTATTCTCTGATTACACGGGAATAAACTTCCCCCTGGTCTGGCACAATCTCAATCCGCTTTTCTTTGGCGTTCCAGCTATACCCGTAAGGCGGCTTCCCACAGAAAATCCGTCTATCTCGCCAGCGAGCAAGCCGGTTCTCTTTCATTCGGGAGGTAATCATTTCCATTTCGAGTTCGGCTATGGCGGCAAGGATGGTGAGCATGAACTGACCGTAGGGTCCGCTGCCGTCAATGCCTTCTTTCAGGCTAATGAACGTGACCGAGCAATCTTTCAACGTTTGGATATTGTTCAAGAGATCACGGGCTGAACGTCCAAAGCGCGATAGGTCCTTCACAACGACGGCTTCGATTTCTCCTGCTTTTACTGCTGATAAAAGGGCTTGCAACGCGGGTCTATCATCCTTCACACCGGAAATGCCAGCGTCTTCATACACTTTGACCAGTTTCCAGCCTCTCGTGTCGCAGTAGCTCTGGATGGTAGAGCGCTGTGTATTGAGGGATTCCCCGTCAATCTGTCCGTTAGTGCTTACACGAAGGTATGAAGCCGCTTTGGTCATACATCACCTCCGGATACCTGTTTCTCGGTGACTTGTTCCGCTTCATTCTCAGTCCCGGCGAAGTTCGGATTTTCAATCACGGTGAGCACGGGTTTTATCTTGTCCTCGAATATCAACTTTCCATCAGGCAGCTTGACCACGTTTCTGTCCTTGATTGGCGAGTATTTAGGATTCAGGATATCAAAAGCAAAGGTTGCGACGGTTTCACGGTTCAGGTTTGGAAACTGCTTCATGATTGCGTCTACCATGCCCTTATGCGTACAGTTGCCTTTTTCGAGATATTGAATCGCCAGGCTCAGATAAACACGTCGGGTTCTTTGCTTTGGTTGAGCTTCGGGCTTGGGAGTTGCCGGTTGAGAAGACACAACGGAAAGGCCAGGAAGCGGAGCGGAGTTTTCTTCACTGCCTATGCTGCCGGCGGCTGAGGAAACACTGAAAGGAAGTCCAGTCGCTTCGAATAAATTGCGAGCCCACTCGCCAACGTCTTCATTCAATCGCTGTCTGGAACGCAAAATACTACCGACTACCATGAGAACATTCTCGACAGTCATATTGTCGGTGATGCTGTCAATGCGGGGCTTTACGTCAAAGAGGAAGAAGAGTTGGGATGCAAGGATTTTAGGAGGGCTATCGTTTGTTTTCAGCAACGAGACAATCGCTCGCTGACGTAAGCGGTTCCGCACATGGCCTCTCTGTGACCGACGCTCTCATTACCCCCAAAGACCCCTGATTTGTTTTTGGATGTCCTGCGCGGTTACATCAGCATAAATCTGCGTGGTCTCGACGGAGGAATGACCCAGCTGTTTCTGCAATGCTCGTAAGTCACGTTCTTGCCGGTAAAACTCAACTGCATAGCTGTGACGCAGCGCATGAACAGCTTTCTCGTTTTCGTAAATGCCGAGCGCCTTGAGGTACTTCTTCACCAAAAACTGGATTGCCTGCGCCGTCCATGGTCCCCTTTGCCCAATAAACAGGTAATCGTCTTGCCCGGTCGGCTCGCCCCTGCTCGCCTTCCACACAACGAACTGTTTGAGATGTCTTTTCAGCGCATCCGGTATTTGCACTGTCCTGGATTTGGCGCCTTTTCCGTCACGCACGAACAGGGCGCTTTCCCCATAACCAGCTTTCAAGTCTCCACAACGGATATTTGCGGCTTCAGACACTCTCAACCCGGAAGAGGTGATAAGGTCAACCGCCATCCATTCCCGGATCGCTGTAATTTGACCTCGTTCAATGTCGAGTGCGGCTCGATCACGGACGCTGCGCCGGAGGAGTTTTATCTGTTGGTCTGAGTAATACTTCATGCCGTCGATGTTTGTGATTTTGTGAGATTGGTTCCGGCTTGTTTTTTGTTGAGCGCCCGGAAACTGCACAACCTTGCTGGCCTTCGTTTCCATGAGTTTTCCCCTCCAAGTATTATCCTATTGAGTTTCGTATTCACTTGAGACGGAGACAAAAGACTTCATCACTGCCATTTCCTTAAAACTGAATAGATTCCACATATTACCTATTGTGCTTAATTATCGTATAACATCCACTCATTGAGACACAAAGCGGAAAATTGGCTCTGGGTAAGGATTTATCAGCGAACGCGGCTCCCATCAAAAACACCTGGAATCGATACGGGAGGATACGAAATACCTCTCCTGGAAGAACCGATGCGATAAACCCGGTCTCGTTGGTGTATCTTGGTGTTTAAAGGATTACATGTACTCGGTGCGACGGTGCGACGGTGCGACGGCGCTCTCCCATTGATGGAGGTTTAGGGGAAGCGCACGGTGATTTGCGCTTTCAGCGCCAAGACCCAGGCGCTCTCCCATGAACTGATTCCTGGAAGGAAATAAATACCGAAAAAACAGGGTACACAAATTTAAGGGTAAAAATGGTGTAGAGCCAGGCGCAGCTTGGCTCAATAATCATGCTTTTTCTCTTAGTATATATTATGAGAAAAAGCATGATTATTCNNCATGGGAGAGCGTCGTCCACCAGTTCGCATCAGAAAACAGGATCAGTTCGTCGCTATCGTACTCGCGCCTGATTTTGGTTTCATGTAGCTTGGACCCGACGCCGATTGTGGAGCAGTCTTCCTTGCTCAGTTCCAGGTGCTCAGAGATATACTTCAGGGCTCTTTCAACTGCTTTCCCGATTTTCGTCTTCGTGGAGCGGATCGGGATGACGACATCGGGTTTACCAAGGAGGTATTCAGGCCATTCGCGGTCAACCATGATGATTGTTCGGCCTGGGTTGCGGATTAAACGGAGACGGTGAGCATTCTGGTACGGTTCTTCATACTGCTTGTGAAGCATCCAT
>PLSV01000002.1 GCA_003165235.1 Syntrophobacteraceae bacterium | reverse complement strand
GAGGGTGTGTGAGCCAGAGAGAAATTGGGTGTGGAGATGATTTTTTCTTGTTCCACTCGTTCCACCTCATTGAGGTTCAATGCCAGTGCGGTTTTAAGGTGGGACAAGTAGCTTGTTCCAAACTCGTTCCTGATTCGTTCCAGGCTACCCCCTCCTCCTGGCTGGCCTGGAACGGGATAGGACAAGATGACCTGGCTTGGAACAAGGGACTTGTTCCAGCTCAAAGCTATACCACCATTGGATTACAGCGTTTTTTTGATGGGTGGAACGAGTGGAACAAGCTATTTAGAGCCCAAGAGCGATTTCCTGAGGAGAGGTCCGATGTCTGCACAACATAAGCTGAAGGTGACCAAGGCAGAGCAGGCCGCGCGCGCCACCCGGCCGAGGCCCTCGGCGGTGAGGCCCACTGCGAAGCACAGCCCCGGCAGGCCATCGAAGCTTACCTCCCGGCAGTGGGCGGAGATCGGGCGACGTCTCGCTACAGGTGAATCCACTTCTGCGCTGGCCCGCGAGTTCAAGATCGGAAAGGCCCGAATTTCGGAACGGTTCCAGGTCAAGACCAAGGAGCTTAAGGCACTAGCTTCTCAAATAGTTGATGTTGACACTGCGCTCGAGCAATTGCCAGTTTCGGAACAAGGCACCGTTCTGTCCTTGGTCGATCAAATGAGGGCCACCACCACCAACCTGGCCACCGCCGCCCGGCACGGAAGTGCCACCTCCGCCAGGCTCGCCCAGATCGCCAACCACAAGGCCGTTCAGCTCGATCCCACCGCCCCTGACCCGGATGACCTGCGGATGGTAAGCGCGTTGATTCAGACATCCAATCAAGCAGCCACCATCGGCACAGCTATGCTGACTGTCACCAAGAATGATCCAAAACCCGCTGTTGACCCAGAGGAAGAGCAGGACCTCAGCTCCCTGAGTGATGAGGAACTGCGTGTGCTCGAATGCATACTCGGGAAGGCTGAGGGCAAGGTGGAAGACAGTGAGGTAATGAAGAGGCTAGAAAAGCTCCTTGCCACCATGAAGAAGGGCCTCGATCACGCTCACTGCTGTGAACCTGTGGGACCTCCTGACCCGCTGCCCGCCGCCTCCCCCGTCCCGATGCCGACTGCAGGGGTTGTGGATGAGGAGGAAGACGATGGACAGGCAGGTATCTACAGGGCACCCATCGAAGACTTCTCTTCTAGTGGGCGAGCGCGCGCGATGTGTCGCAAAAATTAAAGGGGCAGGTCCGCGAGCGTTCAGCGCGCCCAGGAACCCCAGGACGCCGCCGACCGGGATTTCCATCACCAGGCGCGACTGACGCCTCTCAGTGCGAGATCCGGTCGCAACTTTCGGACTGGAGCCAGATCCAGGAAGCCTACCGGGCCGGTGCCCTGAGCCTGCGCACCTTCGCCGGCACCCGTGGGGTCACCAAGGCGACCATCCGGTACAGGGCCAGGCGGGCAGGGTGAACGCGTGGGCCTGCGCAGAAAGTCACTCACTGCGCAGATCCGCCACTGGTGGAACGAGTGGAGATGCTGGAGGCCGCCCCGCCTTCGACACTCTCCAGAATCGGCAGGGGTCTGCTCTCCAAAGTAGGCCAGTAGCACGGAACGCGTTAGGATTGCATTGTTTTCCAACACTGTAGGATATCCATTCCACAGACCACTTGAAAACTACAATAGCCAGGATCGGTCAATTCCCTTCGAGAATGGCTATCACGGTAAATTGAGAGGAGAAGGATCATGGCAAATAATATGCAAGAAATAATTAATCTTATGTTGAGTGCTATCGATTACCTCCCCAACCCACCCCGAGAATCTCTAAAAAAGGAATTCATCAAAATCAAGGAGATGATTCTGGAAAACCGTGCGCCTCGAATCATGGTTGTAGGTCGCCGAGGGGCAGGGAAGTCCTCATTGATTAACGCAATTTTTAATGATCAAGTCGCCAGTGTTGGATCAGTCCTTTCCGAAACGGGCAAGGCTCATTGGCACAATTTTAAGAACAACAAGGGAACCATCCGTATTTTAGATACACGTGGATTGGGGGACCGCACCAAGCCGGAGTCTTCCAATTTTGAAACAGCCATTGAAGAAATCAAAAACGAAATAGCAAAGGAATGTCCTGATGCACTACTATTCCTATGCAAGGCCAAAGAAGTTGATGCCCACATCACTGAGGACCTGCGAAATGTACTTACCGTAAAGGCGTTCGTCCAGGCTAAACACAGTTACCCCCTGCCATTGATTGCTGCCGTAACCCAAGTAGACGAATTGGATCCGAAGCGAATTGATGCTCCGTTTGAGAATGATCAGAAGCAAGCCAATATTGCGTCCGCAGTGAAGGCAATCAATGATGCCTGTATTAGTGATGGGGTTGAGGCGATGAAGACTATACCAGTTTGTGCCTATGCAGAATATGATAACGGCCATATGACTTACAACAGTTACTGGAATATCGACATGCTTGTCGAATTCCTAGTGGAAATGCTTCCCAACAGCGCACAAATACAATTAGCACGAATTTCTTCTTTCCGAAAGATTCAAGCGAAATTCTCAAGAGTTCTTGTGGGGTCCACCGCAACGGTGTGTGCTGGGATTGCTGCCATTCCTATTCCCATCGCCGATATTATCCCGATCACGGCCGCCCAAATAGGTATGATTATGGGCATTGGCTATATCGCTGGACGAGAGATGTCAAAAGAGAGTGCCAAGGAGTTCTTGGTTGCTCTGGGGGTTAATGTAGGTACTGGTTTTGTTCTGAGGGAGGCAGCCCGTGCCTTAATCAAATTTGTATTCCCAGGAATTGGGGAAGTGGTCTCTGCTGGGGTGGCTTTTGCCGGAACCTGGGGAATTGGAGCAGCGGCCATTGCCTACTTTATTGATGGCAAAAGCATTGAGGATTCTAAGAAGGCCTTTTCAATCGCCAAGGAAAAGCACAAATCTGTTGAGAATTAATTGATATGGCGATGCAGGCCAACTTGGCCTCTCCGGCTTGCCTCATCTGGCACAGAAGTCTATGAATTTATGCAAAGACGTGAATCCGTGCGGTTCTTCGCGC
>PLSV01000297.1 GCA_003165235.1 Syntrophobacteraceae bacterium | reverse complement strand
CAAAGTCGTTGACACATTCCGTACTCTCTACCGCCATTGCCCAAGAAACCATCACTTCCGAAGACGCCGGCAAATTCATCGGCGAGACCAAAAGGTTTTGTGGTATGGTTGCGAGCGCCCAGTTTGCAGCCAAGTCAAAGGGACAGCCTACGTTCATTAATCTCGACAAACCTTATCCGAATCAGGTTTTCACTGTGCTGATTTGGGGATCTGACAGAGGCAAGGTTTGAAAAGCCGCCCGAAACGCTCTATTCTGGGAAAGAGATTTGTGTGATGGGAATGATTCAAAGCTATCAGGGTCGGCCAGAGATCATTGTACGTGAACCTTCCCAAATCAAGCTGAAATAATAAATGAAGGAGGTGACTTGTGAGAAAAGCGATACTGATAATGGCATTGTTTTTGACATTTGTGCCCGCACAAGTGTGGGCTGACTGTAAGTCCGATTGCAGGGCTGAATACAAATCGAAAGTTGATTCCTGCGAATCACTCTACAATAATCCTGAAGACTCAAATACGCTGAGGAGGTGCCTCGACACCGGAAAAGATCAATACGACAGCTGCATAAACAAATGTGAGAACCGACATGAATCAAGCCAGACTATCCGGGACTAAACTACTCGCATTCCTCCTGGTACTTAGTTTCCCAAATATTTCTCTGGCCTGGCACGACGAAACCCATCTGGCTATTGCCAAAGCGGCCGGATACCAGAAATGGTACAACGCCGCCGGCGCTGACATGGCCAAGCTAAAGGCGGGGGATAAAGAAAACCGCAACCATTACGCAAACAATCCGCCCGATACCGTTGTGACCCCGAAGATGGTTTTGGATCAGGTTAACCGTTACAACGATCCAACGGACGAAAACGGGCATCTTTACGGCGCCATCGTGGCTTCCCTTCGAGATTACAGATCGGCCAAGGCATCAGGGAAATACGCTGAATATCACCTTGCCTACTGCGCTCACTATGTCGGCGACCTGTCCATGCCGCTGCACAACACCCTTTACGATTCGTTCAACCAGCAGCATCATCCGGAAATGGATGGAATCGTGGAGGATGAGGTGCTGAACCATCTGGAGCGGATCAAAATTTATCCCATACAGATTAAGTCCGAAGACGATTTGGTGAGGGAGATAGAACGGATAGCGAACCTCTCCATGAAATTGGGCTATCAACTTGAAGCAGAGAACCGGATGCTGAGCAAAGAGGAAGCCTACGTGCAGCTTGGACATAGTGCTTCGCTGTTGAAGGCGGTTTTGGATTACACGCTAAGATGATGTTGAATGCCCGCTTTGGGACTGCTCCAAGAGCTTTTTGGGGCATAATCCGACCCCAAAATGCGGTTCGGCTCCAGTTGGGGTCAAGTTGACGGATTATTCAGGTTTGTAGGTGACGGCAATGTCGCTTTCGCTGGAATAAAAACATGCAAGATTGAACAAAGGAACGCTATGGTGAAACACTCGCTCAAAGTTTTGGTTTTTCTATTGGCTGCCTTGCTAATCAATCAATTGGTCTGGGCTGTGGAATTCGGGGAACCTCCTCCCAAAGTGGAATTAAAGGAGAATCTGGGCGGAAGGCTGGACGCAAAACCCTGGAGCAGCGACGAATTGCAAGGAAAACTTTCCGTCATCTTTTATGTCTCTCCCGACGAAGGGGATACCAACAACCCAGCCAGCGAAGCCTTGCGTAAAGAGAAGTTCCCCGCCGACAAATTCAGGTCCTATGCAATCATTAATATGGCCGCCTCCATGCTGCCTAATTTCCTTGTAAATTCCGCTTTGAAAGAAAAGCAAGAGCGTTATCCCAGGACGATTTATGTCAGGGATTACAACAAAGTGTTGGTTGATGCCTGGAACATAGCCGATCACAGCAGTGATGTCATGGTATTCGATAAACAAGGTACTCTGATCTTTAGAAAAGACGGCAAGCTCACCGATGAAGAGATCCAGAAACTGATTAAGACTGTCCGGGATAATTTGTAACATATCCTACAAATGAAAGTTTGTGAAAATAGCTTCCACACCCTCCACAGAACGAAATGTCGTCTCAACGCAGTTAAATTAAGGCTTTACAGGAAATGAGCGAAACCCACCGATGACTGTCATGCAAGGCTCCTGCGGGAGTCTTGCTCAATAATTTGGAGTTTATGAATTATCTGGAGTCCGTCAACGCAAATGGATGGAGAATGTCAAAAAGTTTGGAGCCGATGTCTCTTGGGTTTCTTTCCAAAAGGTTATTCTGTTATTGCGTAAGCTTCCTTGGCGTTTCTTTCATGGTAAATCATACTTAAATTGTAATAAGGCCGACAGGAAATCCCTGTTGAAATCAAACTGGACTGCTGGAGCGCGGAAACCAGTTCAGAAAAAGTGCTGAATTATCATTGATATCCGCTAGCCTATGGTTGCCACGCGTTGCGCTCTACGTGAATCGAGGGGATGCACACCGTCAGGTATTACTAACACTGTCCGCAGGGGCGAAGGTCATGACTCTGCTCTTTATTTGGAGGTTGATATGTTTCTTTCGATGGCAATAACCTTTCTAATCATGACGGTCATCTCAGGGGTATTGGGATTTGGGGTGCTGGCTGGAAACGCAGCATCGGTTGCAAGGGCGTTTTTTTTCATTTTTCTGGTTACTTTGGGGGTCTCGTTCGTGATGACTGGGGGAAAATCATATCATAATAACACACGGCATTGACCGTAGCCGGATTTCATTCTCCGGCCCTTCTGAACCTTGAAGTTTTTCATTTACCTTCATGCAAAAAGGATTCCCCAATGACAAAAAAACTAATCGAGATCGCAGCAGAAATGGTCCAGACTCAGGTATCCCTTACCCCAATGACCACCGCCGATATTGCCTTTTCTCTCCGGCAGGTTTTCATCACTCTCCAGCAAATGCAAAAAGCTGAAACGGCAGGAATCGACATTGAAGTTACTCAGCCGGCCGCAGAGGAAGCAGCACCAACGAAGCTCAGCCCAGCAGATTCGATCCAGAATGATAAGGTGATCTGTCTCGAATGCGGCACCGAGATGAGACAGCTCACGTCAAAGCATCTGGTCTCCCATGAGATGAGCCAGAAAGAGTACAGAAAGAAATACGGGTTTTCGGTGGGAACACCATTGGCGGCGAAGTCGTTGACCAAAGCGAGAAGCAAAGCGGCCCAAAAAAGAGGATTGCCCGAAAAGCTGCAAAAGTACATGGAGGCGAGAAGGCAGGCAAAGGCCAAGGTGGCAGCTCCTAAAGCGGCAACTGAGGCGGTGACAGCCAGCAAAGCTAAACGGACGAGACTTCGGAAGAAGAATGCGGTTTGATTTGCTGTAGATCGGAGAAAGTCCCTTTATTGTTTTGGGCGTTTCATTAAATTTGACAAGGAGGAGGCTATGCTGGAACAGATTCTCTCCAAATCCCAGGAACTGATAGCCCTTTATGGGCTCAAAGTAGTTGCGGCCCTTCTCATTTTGTTTATTGGCCGTTTGGCTGCGCATATAGTTCGCAAGGTCATTCACAATGTCATGGCGAGAACGAAGGTGGACACGACCCTTATTTCTTTTGTCACAAGCCTGTCTTACATAGCCTTGATGGCTTTTGTAGTCATTGCTGCTCTTGGGCAACTGGGTATTCAGACGGCCTCCTTCATAGCTATCCTGGGTGCAGCAGGATTGGCTGTCGGCTTGGCCCTTCAAGGTTCGCTCTCAAACTTTGCTGCGGGCGTATTGATGATCGTTTTCAAACCTTTTAAAGTCGGTGAATTCATCGAAGCCGGAGGAGCCAGCGGGACCGTCGAAATAATCGAGATTTTCACCACCACTTTGAAGAGTCCTGACAACAAGATCATCATCATTCCAAATTCAAAGGTTAGCGGGGGTAATATCATCAATCATAGTGCAGAGCCGACTCGCCTTGTGGATCTTCAGGTTGTATTCAATTACAAGGATGATATCGCAAAGATTGAAGGACTTCTTCAGGAGATTCTGGACAGTGATGAACGAATTCTGAAAGCTCCGGCTCCGGCTATCGGTGTTGCTAAGCTTACCGAAACCAGCGTAGGAATTGCAGTGCGACCGTGGGTGAAAACCGCTGACTATAATGCCGTGGCAGGTCAGATCCTTAAAAAAATCAAAGAATTGTTTGACAACAAAAAGGTGCTGCCTCCTCTCGGTTAGCAACTCGCTCTTTTCGAAAAATAGGAAGCTTAATCTGCCCTGATTTTGTATGGAAGTTGGCGGCTGATCATACTGGACCGTTCGAGACAAAACTGAAAGAGCACTCGATCTTTGCCATAACTCGATTGCTTTGCGAGTTTTCTTTGTCCATAGACTTCCGGCCGCACTGGAGATTGCAAATGAACCAGTTCGAGCAATTCCTGGGTAAGGTGTGTGATGGATGCCGTTTATGTCGATACGCAAGAGATAATCCCGCAACGATGATCGGTAAGATTATGGCATGGCACGGAAAATGGTGTCCGGCATGGAAAGCCCAGCAGGAGATTGAGCGTGAACGGCAGCAAGAGGCAAAGAGGATGAGTAACTCACGGAAGGGGTTAAGGAAGAAAAGGTGAAAATCTATTTCGTAGGCCCGCTTTTCGTAAGCGTCCTGAGAACCGCATCTTTTTAGAAAGCCATAGTCCAGGCATGGTCACCCTAAAAAATGGTGAAGGAGGTCATGGTTATATCGGATCAACCTGCTCGAACGGAGGCCGTGGATTACACCTCGAAAGGAACTGGTAATGTTTGCAAGATCACTTAAATTTCTGGTCATTTTTGTGGCGATGGGAGCCATGTCTTGCGCTTTGCCATCAGGGGGCAGAATCTCAAAAGAGCAGAAAGCGGAGATGGTGGAACTGACCATCCCTGCTGCCATGGAGGTTGCCTATGGCAATTATGATCCCAAAGAGGAAATCTCTGAGAGCAGAGATGTGGCATTGCTCAATGAATTGGACACCGATCTTTGCCTGGTGCACCCATTGCTCCTGGAGCCATTTATGGAGAGGGGAGTGAAGAAATACATGCTCATTACAGGAGCAGAATCGGCAAAGTCCCTGATGGGAGTCGTCACTGCGGACGGATGCCATGCGTGTGCGCCCTTCATAGGGGCTTTTGTTTTCATAAAGGGAAATGGAAGCTGGCAGGTGGAGATTGGTAGCAAAACCGTAACCACGGGACCGGTATGGCATTGCTCGCCTCGCACATGCCAGCTCGTATTTGAGGTTGTTGCTATGTCCGTCGGTGCCTGGGGATTGGCTCCTACACCGAAACTTGTGCGCATTGGTCCGGAAAATACCGGTGTGGTTTTTGTATGGGAGGACGCCCATTTCGGGGTTTCTGAAGAATATACGTGCATAATAGCCCCCGTGAGCAATCAAATGAAAAATATCTTCTTCGAAACGACCGGCGAGATTAACTTTGCAGAGAACCAGACAGCCGTACCCTTGAAGAGCCGTTTTTCACATCACCGCATCAAGCTGCACTCAAACTCAAAAGACTACGCCGGCTACGAGCAATGGACAGACAACTGCTTCAGATGGAGCTACAAGACTCAGATTCGCTTTGTGGCGGCAGACAATAAGGATTACTACGATCTTGAAGCTCACACAGTCGGCAGTAAGGTAATGTGTAAAAGTATTGATGGAGGTCAAGAGTATTACATCGTAGAAGCTGAGTGTGTTCGAAAGTCCACATTTTCGGGGGAGGAGTATGTACTTGTTGAGAAATCCCCCTTAACTGAACCTGATTCCTGTATTGAGAACCGATCCGGATGCTATTAAAGAGATGATGATCCGGATGCACAGAACTTCTAAGCAAAGACTCAATCTCTGGTTTCTTGTCGTTTCTTACAAATTATCAGACCATTTATTTTGAACCTGAATCCGTGAGTTCAAATTG
>PLSV01000079.1 GCA_003165235.1 Syntrophobacteraceae bacterium | reverse complement strand
AAAGTTCAGTGGGAACTTGCACAGATCAAACTTACTGATGTGATTTTGCCGACTCGCAACGGCACAGAGATCAGGCTGCGACGCGTGGAGACGCCGGATGCTCATCAGAGGATCATTTTGCAAAGGCTTAAACTGACCTTGCCCCGAAGATTTGAAAAACATACTTTGTAGTGACGACTTTTAACCTCAGGTTATGAAATATCAACAACTTAACCCTCCCAACTGCGGAAGTTGGGCTAGCGTTTGGAGCGGTCAGGAAGGCCCGCCAGAGTCACGAAGAACTTGGAGCAGCAGAGCCGCAACCAAAAAAGAAGTTGCAAATACATAGAAAAAGAGCACCCTTTCAACTTTCAGATCGGCGAAATCTAAGAAGAAAGGGTGCTTCGATGAAATTATTGGAAGTATACAAGAATCAGGTGTTGGGCACAATAAAAGGTTTGGACCGGATTCGTTTTCGGGGAACGTTGCGTTGGTTGTCGAGTCCGCGGGGGATAAACACTTTCGTGTCCCGCTCAGGTATACTGCTCAAGGAATTCAGGCGCTGGGCTGAGGAAAAGACCGACCAGTTGCGGTCGAGTTGTGAGCAGCAAGCTCAGGCCCTTGGCATCCCGATGCGCTATTTGAATAGTTCAGGTGTAAACAAGGAGAAATTGGCAAGACAGATAGAAGAAGAACAGGGAGTGGCCAAAGATGGCTCCATCTGTATGCTGAGCGTAGTGGAGCCTTGCGTGGCGCCAACGGTTTCGGGCAACAAGCAGACTAAGCATCTGGAGCTTACCTACCGCCGACGCCAATGCATCCACTTTTACCACTACTTTGATCATCCTCAAGTGGGCTTTGGTCATGTGCGCCTGCAGTCGTGGCTGCCCTTTAGCGTTACACTGTGCCTCAACGGACGCCACTGGCTGGAAAAACAGCTTGGAAGCGAGGGGATTGGCTACGTTAAGGACCACAATTGTTTCGTCTGGATGGAAGATTTGGAACGAGCTCAAAAGCTCATGGATGAGCAACTCAAAACGAATTGGCCCGTGATGCTCGATAGGTTGCTGCTCAACACCTGTACTCAGTTGCCCAATGTGCTCTCTCCGTTAGAATTTGACTATTACTGGTCGGCTGATGAGACCGAATGGGCAACTGACATTATGTTTTCCTCGGCTTCATCGCTAAGAGCTTTCTATCCGAGGCTTCTGCGCCACGCCATGCTGGTCTCGGACAGTCCGTCAGTAATGCGCTATCTTGGTCGTGGCAAACCACAGGTGAGCGAAAAAATACGTGGCCGTATGCCGGAGAACATCGTGACCGATTGCCGCCGTCGCCATGAAGGGACGCGAGTGAAGCATTGGATCAATAACAACTCGATCAAGGTATATAACAAGACCGACACATTGCTGCGCATCGAAACTACCATTAACTCCACACGCGAGTTCAAAGTGTACCGCTCTCCAAAAGATGATCCCCGGCAAGAGCCCAGTTGGCAATATTGCCGCAAAGGGGTGAGCGATCTACACCGGCGCTGCCAAATCAGCAACCAGGCCAATGAACGCTATGCTCTGGCACTGGGGATGACACTTGTGGAGGATAGACTCAAGGACGTTCTGGGTCCGGCCTGTCGGCGTGTGAAAAAGAAAGGTCGGTGCTACCGGGCATTAAATCCCTGGAGCCCGCAGGACTTCCAATTGCTAACGTTTTTCGGCAAAGGTGAACTGGCCATCAACGGCTTTCGCAACAAAGATCTTCGCCGGTTTCTCTACGGTGAAGCTGGTGGTGATGCTGATCCGTTAGACCGAAGTTCCCCGGAAAATCCGACTGCAAAATGGGATTAAGTTACTGATTTGTTTTGGAATATTATTCTAAAATAATCTGCAATGTGTACCCATGTAAAGTCATTTTTTCCTTTGCTGTGTGGCGACAGTATGTTAATATTGTTGCCATGTATGTAGAGACAATCCCAAATCGCAACTCGAGACCGGCTATTTTGCTACGCGAAGCTTGGCGTGAAGGCAAGCAAATTCGCAAGCGCACTCTTGCCAACCTCTCCAGCTGGCCAGACGAAAAAATAGAGGCGTTGCGCCGGCTTCTTAAAGACGACAATTTGATTGCGGCCGAGAGCGCCATCGTGATTGAACGCTCCATTCCCCATGGTCATGTAGAAGCAGTTGTTACGGCGATCCGAAAGTTGGGGTTGGACACGTTGATTTCTTCCCGCAGATGCCCGGAGGCGGACCTGGTGATCGCAATGATCGCTGAGCGCTTACTTGATCCCTGCTCAAAGCTGGCAACCACCAGGCTGTGGCACACCACCACTCTGGCCGAGGAGCTTGGAGTGGCTCAAGCCGATGAAGATGACCTTTACGCAGCCCTGGACTGGTTGTTGGCCAGACAACCACGCATCGAAAAGAACTTGGCTGGGCGGCACTTAACCGAAGGGGCCACAGTGCTCTACGATGTAACCAGCAGCTATTATGAGGGTCACACATGTCCACTTGCAAAGTTCGGTCACAACAGGGACGGCAAAAAAGGCATGCCGATTATTGTCTACGGGATGCTTGCAGATGAGAAAGGGCGTCCGATTGCAATAGACGTTTATCCTGGCAACACGGGGGACCCGACCACCGTGCCGCCCCAAGTTGAAAAATTCAGAAAGCACTTCGGCCTTAAGCATCTCGTTATTGTGGGGGATCGGGGAATGCTCACTCAGCCGCAAATCGAAAAGCTGAAAGAGTATCCGGAGATTGGCTGGATATCGGCCCTGCGATCTCAGGCTATACGGAAGCTGANNGGGGAGCGGTTGGTGGCCTGCTATAATCCAGCCCTGGCCGAGGAGCGGAGTCGCAAAAGAACTGAGCTTTTGGCTGCAACTGAAAAAGACCTCGCTAAAATAGTTTGCGAAGTGGCGCGACGGACCAAAACGCCTCTTTCCAAGGTCGAGATCGCAAAGAAAGTGGGCAAAGTATTGAATCGCTTCAAGATGGGTAAGCACTTCAGTTTGACGATTGACGACGGGGTTTTCTCTTATGCGCGTAAAGATGAGGCAATCCTCCGTGAAAGCCAAATGGATGGCCTGTATGTAATCCGAACGAGCGAGCCCGCCGAGAAAGTTTCGGCGGAAGACGCGGTGCGCGGCTACAAGAGCCTTGCCCAAGTGGAACGCGCCTTCCGGTGTCTGAAAGGGGTAGACTTATTAGTGCGGCCAATCCACCACCGCACGGAAAATCATGTGAAGGCACATATATTTCTTTGTATGCTGGCGTATTATGTCGAATGGTACATGCGAAAGGCCTTGGCTCCGCTTCTATTCCAGGATGAAGAACTCGAAGAACTTCGAAAGACGCGCGATGCTGTCAAACCAGCGCAGCCATCAGCATCGTCAAAAAGGAAGAAGACCCTCAAAATGACTGCTGACGGCTTTCCGACACACAGCTTCCAAACGCTCTTGTCCGAACTGGGGACCCTCTGCCGAAACAAATGCCGAATAGGTTCAGACTCGAATAATCCTGCATTTTACCAAATGACTGAACCGACTCCACTTCAAAAAAGAGCCTTTGATCTCTTAGATTTGTACCCAGTAAACGGAAACTGACAAATCTACTAAAGTCTAGTAAAGTCAAGATGTTGTTTTTGTTTTAAGCGGGGAACTTCGGACTAGAGATACCCTCTGATATTGAAGTGTTGCGCGTAACTCAGACAGC
>PLSV01000074.1 GCA_003165235.1 Syntrophobacteraceae bacterium | reverse complement strand
GGGAATTATAATTGTCGCTGATCATTTAACCGCAAAATACCTCTTTTCCTCAGATTCCCAATGCTCAACTCTGGGTATCGTTATAAATCCTTTCCACGTTACAAAAGCTCTTTGGACGGATACCAGGCTTGCTCTGTTGATCTCAAGACTTCCTTTGTTGATCTCGTTGGATTTTCGCAACTCAAACCATTGTATGGTGGCGAAAAAAGCAGCAACGGGGACAGCCAAGAGTGCAATGATTTCGAGAAAGTGTTTCCACCATGGCTTCCGGTATTTGCCGCCGTTATTGGGATTATTGCCGTGAGTTGGGGATGGCCGAATTTTAGGAATAATCTCAGATTGCCCTGGAGTGGGATCTGTGTGCTTTTTGGCCTTGCTCTGTGGACTTACGGTTTTGCCGGGATTATGTTCTGGGTCGCTAGATGCCATTAGGGATATCCTTCGATATAGGAGGAGTTAGCATCTTAGCGCAAAATCAATTTTTCTCAAACATCTATTGCATCCTCCATGTCAAGTTGCGTCCCACCAGCTCCAGGGAAGGCCCTGGCAAACAAACGCCTGAAGGTAGCCCAATTCGGCGAAGCCCTCATTATTGCGATCAATTGCAGAAGGTGATCTCTGAGATCGGGTTGTCCGATGTCGGCAGAAAGATGTTGGAAATGGGTTGCCTCCCTTCTCCATGTTTTCGGGTTTTTAACTGGATTGAGACGGCGCAACTCATCTAAAACGTGAACAGGCAATTTTTCATAAACGAGCCGGTTCGTAAGTTTCCCTACCAGTTTGGGCCGTTTCACACTAAGCGGGCTATAAATCCACCCTTGTAAACGAAATAGCTGGCGGTAATATTCATCCGGGAACATCTTCGCCCATTTAAGACGCTCTTCGGAAAGGTAAAGTGCCAGAAATTTCTGAAGTTCATCCTTGTCCCGCGTTTCCTGATAGCCAGTAGCCTCATCAACCAGAGCTATAATGCCGACTTTTGCCAAGGCTCTTACAAGCATATCCGCTTGTTGCGCTACCCTTAATTGAGTTCCCTTCAGAATACCCGCATCCCGCGCATCGAGCCAAACATCACAGAGCTTGGGGATAACATCAGCCTTTAAGCCCTTGATTGGGCGCTTGCCCCTCACTGGCAAGAATTCGAGTGCACCGGATAAATCGCTCAATAAGTCATCGGAAATAAACGGTTTCAGGTTTTTGTAAGCTAGATAGAGCGGTATCTGTGCACCTTCCGGGGAATCCTTTCTGCGCGTGGACAGAGCGCCGCTTCGATACATCCCCATACCCTTCATAAAACCAGTACCGGATAAAGCACGCGTCCCATTATCAAGCACATAGCATGGAAACTCGATGTCCCCTATCTTTAGCTTCCCTTCATGGGTTGCTTTCGGCATTTTCTCTTCTACTGCCATAGTCCCAATCCTTTCTGAATGGTTGCATCAAAAAGTACCCCACCGTTTGCCTTCCGGTTGTTGTAACGGTAACAGAATTCGTCAATGTACTTTGGAAGGTGTTTCAGACTCACTTTGTGGAACTGCCCAACAATCCCGCGTTTCAGAATCGCCCAAAATGACTCTATGCTATTCGTGTGAATGTTCCCGTCCACGTACCAGACTTTATGATTGATGGTGTGGTGTTCTGCTAGCCTTTTCAGGTGGACATAGCCGGTATATTCATCGGTCATGAGAGTCGCGGTTTTTATGTCCACGTTCGCTCGCACTAGGGCGGACAGCTTTTTCGCGTTCAAATCGCCCTTTTTCATAACCTTGGCCTTTACATTACCGCCCCTTTCCACCATTCCCACAACAGGGGCCTTGTCAGTCCCTCTGCCCCTCTTGTGATGGGTGTCTGAGGGAGAACCCTTTCGTGGCTTGCCGCCAATGTATGCTTCATCAATTTCCACAATTCCGGTAAGCAACTCTCTTTGCTGATACTGGCTCATTGCTTCTCTGATTTTCATGCAGATCCGCCAAGCGGTATCCTTGTTGACCTGGAGATCGCGGGAAAGTTGACGCGCCGATAATCCCTTTTTGGCATTCAACATCAAGGAAACAGCTAAAAACCATTTTTGAAGGGGAAGGTGAGTATGATGGAAAATGGTCTGGATGGTGACGCTAAAGGCGGTATTGCAGTTGTTGCAATGGTGACGTTGCTCTTTCGGGGCAGCAGTGGTATTCTGAGACTGACAGTAAGGACAAGTAGGTTTGCCATGCCACCTTGCTTTTTCAAGGTGGTCGATACAATCCGCTTCGGTCGGGAAAAGCTCGTAGATTCTAACGATGTTCATGGTCACTACCTCCTGATGGGATATAAGTTAGCACAGGGGATAGTGGTTGTCAAGAGAAATCTGCTACCTTAAAATGGGACAATCCGTTATTTTTTTTATCTCCTCGATACCTTCCGAGCCGGTATCCACGATGATGAAACCTGGGGCCGAACCAAAATGACCATAAACAGTGCTGTCAAGTCCTTGAAGGTTTTCGGTAGGGAAACAAATCCTCATGCTTTTCTCCTTGGAAATTCAGGAAATGAAAACATCAATGTCCAATTGTAACTCAGACCATCGCGAGGAAACACAGGTTGTTCGAATCCGGGATACGGGACTGTGTCATGCACAACCAAGGCTTTGCGGGTGAGGACCGGAAGACTGGTCTCAGAAGAAGCCATGGACCGAATCAAACACCGTATACAAAAGTTGGAATCCGGAACAGAGTGCCTGACACACCAACACGGCCCAAAAAAGATCACCCTGGACTATCACATGATGCGCAAGCTTGTCCTGGCAATACGGGAAAATGCATATCGACTTTAAAAACCCGGCTGTCGGCGCAAGGCTCAAAAACTCGAACTGTTTTTTGCCCTTTGATGAAGGCGGAGAGACAATCGGGTTACCCTTATCCTGCCGTCTTCAGGAGCCGGTTTTTCCGCAGCAGCTTCCGGGAATACACCCTTGGAATGAAGGAGCAGATCCGCAGCATCCGGTATCTCCGATCCCGGGGAGTTTGCCCTCATGCTTAGCTCCTGAGAGGCTGGAAGGTTTAGACAACAGTTTGGTCAGTTCAGGGCTTCCGCATTTCTGGCAGCACATTTCCTCACTACCTCCGTATACGATCTTTTCAAAGACGTTGCCGCAGTACGTACAAAGAAACTCGAATATGGGCATTATGATTCCTCCTCGGGTTATGAGTTTTTGACGTAAAGGTTCGCCGGCACCGCTAAAAATTGAACAACCTGGCTTCCGCGGCCAGATCGATCAGATGTGGACCTCCGTCAAGAGCCATATTGGAGGAGAATTTTGACTCGTCAACCTGACGAGCGTTAGCACAGGGAATTCAGACTCCAATGGGGACTTCCCTCTGTGTCAATATAACTGA
>PLSV01000194.1 GCA_003165235.1 Syntrophobacteraceae bacterium | reverse complement strand
CCTGGCATGCTTGGTGTAAAGCAACCGCTCAAGTCTCACGCATCCCTGTATCTTCGCCAGCATGCTGTCCGCCTTTCATATGTGGGGATGACGCCGTGTTGGAAGCCAATTCCCCTCCAGCAATCCGCCATTCCCCGAAGCCTCTTGCTCTACACGCCAAAGGCTTCAGTCTTCTAGAGCTTGCCTCCTTTGCAGGTCAGTGTCAACAGTGCAGCGAGGTCTCTTGGCGACTTGCCACAAATGCCTGTTTTTGTCTGCGTTCTCTGCGCCTCTGCGGTTAAAGGTCTCCGAATTTTATTCCCTGGGCGAGGGGCATCTTTCCGGACCAGTTAATTGTGGAGGTTTGACGGCGCATGTACGCTTTCCAGCAATCAGATCCCGATTCCCGGCCGCCCCCGCTTTCCTTCTCACCTCCGAAGGCGCCGCCTATTTCCGCCCCGGAGGTGCTGATATTTACATTGGCAATACCGCAATCGCTCCCCCGGCTGCTAAGAAACAGTTCAGACTCGCGCAGGTCGTTTGTAAAAATCGACGAAGTAAGCCCCTGCGGAACGTCATTTTGCAGTTCGATGGCCTGTTCGAAGGCATCATATCGAATCATGTACAAAATGGGCGCAAAAGTTTCTTTTTTTACGATGGGATAGCTGTTTTCCACCTCGCAGATGCAGGGCCGGACGTATGTCCCGACGTCATATATTCCACCGGAGAGGACTTCGCCTCCGTAGAGCAACTTTCCGCCATATTTCCCGATTTCTTCGAGCGCCATTCTCATCGCTTCGACGGCCTTTATGTCAACCAGCGGCCCCATGAGCACGCCCTCTTCCAGCGGGTTGCCGATCTTAACCTGCCTGTAAGCGGAAATGAGCTGTTCTTTCAGCCTGTCGAAGATTGAGTCCTGCACGATGAGCCTCCTGATGGTGGTGCACCTCTGCCCGGCAGTCCCCACGGCGCCGAACAGGATAGCCTGCGCAGCGAGTCCGAGGTCTGCGCATGGAGTAACGATGACGGCATTGTTGCCTCCCAGCTCCAGCAGAGGTTTTCCGAGCCGCGAGAGGACGATCTCCCCGACACGCCTTCCCATCGGCACACTGCCGGTGGCCGAGATCAGCGGCAGTCGACTGTCCGCGGCCAGCCGGCCGCCGATATACTCTCCAGGGCCGACAACCACGTTCAAAAGTCCTTCCGGAAAGCCGCAATCATTTACTACGCGAGCGGCTATCATGTTTGCAGCAATGGCGCAAAGCGGGACCTTGCTCGATGGCTTCCAGACTACCGTGTCGCCTGCAATCAGCGCCAGCATGGCGTTCCAGGACCATACGGCGACGGGGAAGTTGAACGCCGTGATAACACCTACAGGGCCGAGCGGATGATATTGTTCGAACATGCGATGCCCTTGTCTTTCGCTGTGCATGGAAAAACCATATAGCATACGCGACTGCCCGACGGCAAAGTCGCAGACGTCTATCAACTCCTGGACCTCGCCCTCTGCCTCCGCAAGTATTTTCCCCATCTCCAGCGAGATCAACGCGCCGAGATCTTTTTTCCGCTCGCGGAAGGCGGTGCCGATCTGCCGGACCACTTCGCCGCGCTTCGGGGCCGGGACATCCCGCCACTGACGGAAAGCCGCCACGGCTGTTTGCGACACCCTGTCATAAGCGGCCGAGTCGGCCTGCGTGATCCTGGCGAGGATTTCGCCATCTATCGGCGATGCGGATTCCAGAACTTTGCCCTGGCAGTCCAGGCGATTGAGTCCAGTGAGGGCGCCCTGGTTCAGTTCGCCGATGCCGAGCCTTTTCAGGATGTCTTTCATTGATTACTCCATTTAGCCGGCGAGCTTTCTCAGAGTTTCCTCGAAAATGGAAAGCCCGGTGTCTATTTCCTCCGCGCTGATGGTAAGAGCGGGGCAAAAGCGAATCGTGCTTTCGCCGCAACCGAGCAAGAGCAAACCACTGTGGAATGCGCTCTGAACCATGAGATCACGCAAATCGGGGGCGCTCTGTTTCGTGATGCGGTCCTTCACGAGTTCCACACCCACCATCAGTCCCTTTCCACGCACGTCTCCCATGCACTCGAAGCCTTTCTGCATCTCCTGCAACCCCGCCATTAGCTGCCGCCCCCTGATTTCCGCATTCTCGATCAGACCCTTTTGAAGAAGATCGATGGTCACCAGGGCTGCCCGGCAGGAGATGGGGTTGCCTCCGAAAGTCGATGCGTGCGATCCGGCATGCCAGTCCATAAGTTCCGTATTTGCGATCATGGCCCCCAGCGGCATGCCTGAAGCGATTCCCTTGGCAAGGGCTATTACGTCGGGTTCAACACCGAAGTGTTCCATAGCGAACATTTTCCCGGTTCTTCCCATCCCGGATTGAATCTCGTCGGCAACCAGAAGGATGCCGTATTTTTTCGCCAGTTTGCTGAGTTCTGCGTGGAATTCCGGCGGCGGCACGATATATCCGCCCTCTCCCTGAATCGGTTCGACGAATATTGCTGCAACTTCCTCCGGCGGAATGCTGGTGCGGAAAAGGGGATCTTCTATCCACCGCACGCATGCCGAGCCGCAGGTGGGATAACAGGCCCCCTGAGGGCAGTGATAACAGTTCGGGTATGGCGCGTGGGTGACGCCCGGCACGAACGGGTGGTAATATTTTTTCTGATAGGCTTTACTTGCGCTGAGCGAAAGCGCACCCATCGTCCTGCCATGGAAAGCGCCGAAAAAAGCGATCATCTGTTCGCGCCTGGTATGATAGCGGGCCAGTTTGAAGGAGGCTTCCACGGCCTCTGCGCCGGAGTTGCCAAAAAAGACCCTGGCGCCGCCCGTCATATGCGCAATCTCAGCCAGCTTTTTGGCAAGAACTATCTGGGAGCGATAGTAGAAATCCGTTCCTGACATGTGGATCAGATCTCCGGCTTGCTCCCTGATTGCCTCAACGACTTCGGGATGACAATGCCCGGTCGAGTTAACGGCTATGCCCGCTGTGAAATCCAGGAACCGATTCCCGTCAACATCCTGAACCCACAGTCCCCGCGCCTTTTCGACAACCAGGGGGTAAATCCTTGTATAAGATGGAGAAACGAACTCGGCGTCGGCGCGGATAAATTCCGAAGCTTTCGGCCCCGGCAGAGAGGTCTTTATTAGCGGAACTTTCATATTCCCCTCCGATTTCCTTACATCTATGCCTTAAGTCTTTCTTGCGAGGATAGGTACTAAAATAGTTACTCGCGTTTCGCATTCCAGGTCAAAGATACATCCATTTTTGACAGACAAGCCGATTTGAACCCCTGATCAGAGCCTGCCCCGGACTTGATCCGGGGTTCGGGGACCCCATTGGCAGGCTCAGGCCGTAGAAAGAAGATGGACATTAGCTGTTGCCCTCTGGCAGGAAAAAAGGCTTGTACTTATATTGGTCAATGCCAAAGTCTTTTGTATAAGTTTGCATTCTATTCATTTGCCTGTCGCTATTTTCAGACAATTTCGAGGTGAGAGAAAGGATAATGCCGACCACAGAAATCGATCTTCCATACCGTGTCAATTACCTATCGATCCTGGACCAAAACGGGCAGGTTGACAAATCACTGGAGCCGCAACTATCAGACGAACTGCTGCTGAAACTCTATCGAGGCATGCTGCTCGGGCGAAGATTCGATGAACGGATGTTGATCCTTCAGAGGCAGGGCAAGATAGGAACTTTTGCGCCGATCAAGGGGCAGGAGGCCCAGGTTGGAGCGGCGGCAGCCTTGAGTCCCGATGACTGGATCGTGCCCTCCTTTCGTGAAGCTCCTGTCGAAATGTGGGTCGGAAAGCCGATGGAGCGCATCCTTCTCTATTATAGCGGCTACAATGAGGGCGGGCAAATGCCGGACGGAGTGAACCTGCTTCCCGTATCGGTTCCTGTCGGCTCGCAAATGATTCATGCGGTGGGAATCGGTTACGGGATAAAGTACCGCGGACAAAATGCGGTCGTAGTGAGTTTTTTTGGCGACGGGGGGACCTCCGAGGGCGATTTCCATGAAGCTATGAATTTTGCCTCGGTCTATCAGACCCCGGTCGTTTTCATATGTCAGAACAACCACTGGGCGATATCACTGCCACGGAGCCGGCAAACCCATTCAAGAACTCTGGCCCAGAAAGCGATCGCCTACGACATGCCGGGGCTTCAGGTGGACGGAAACGACGTTCTCGCCGTCTACAAGGCGGCCAAGGAGGCGGTGGACCGCGCCAGAAGGGGCGTGGGACCCACTCTTATAGAAATGGTGACCTACCGGCTCTCCATGCATACTACCGCTGACGATCCGAAAAAATACCGCACGGAAGAAGAAGTCAGGGAATGGGAGAAACGCGACCCCATCACCCGGTTTGAAAAGTACCTGAGAGACAAGAACATTCTAGACGACCAGAAAACCCAGTTGGTTGGAGAGGAAGTCAAAACGGAAATCAGCGCGGCCGAGGGCCGCTGGTCGGAGTTGGTCGAAAAGGGGGTCAATCCTTTGGACATGTTCGATCATGCCTATGCGGAACTTACCCAGACCCTTTCAGACCAGAGGGAAATGCTCAAAAGGGAACTGGAAGAAAAACGGTAGCGAGGAGCGAGAAGCAAGAAGCAAGCGAATACCGGTTTTTGGTTGTCAGTTGGTGGTTTTGAGTTACTAACAACTCAAGACTTAAACCAAGTGGTTTTCTCCCTGCTTCCTGCTCCTTCCTTTACTGGAGATTTCATCGATGCCCAAAATTAACATGGTCGAGGCCATAAACATGGGGCTCCGCCAGGAGATGGAAAAAGACGACAGGGTTATCCTGCTGGGGGAAGATATCGGGACAGACGGCGGAGTGTTCCGTGTGACAGACGGGCTGCTTGACAAATTCGGGCCCCAACGGGTGATGGACACGCCGCTGGCCGAATCAGCAATTGCCGGATTCTCAA
The DNA here is from genome assembly GCA_003165235.1 of Syntrophobacteraceae bacterium. GTDB lineage: Bacteria > Desulfobacterota > Syntrophobacteria > Syntrophobacterales > Syntrophobacteraceae > SbD1. The sequence goes on along the minus strand of PLSV01000194.1, from coordinate 9,256 downwards.
TCGGAATGGCGATCTACGGGCTTCGGCCAGTATGCGAGATGCAGTTTTCCGGCTTCAGCTACTTCGCTTTCCACCAGATGGAGGCTCACGCGTCCAGGATGAGGGGCAGGTCACGGGGTCGCTATGGTATTCCAATGGTGTTGAGAGCCCCCTATGGCGGGGGAGTAAGAGCGCTCGAACACCACTCCGAGAGCCGGGAAATTTATTGGGCGCATACGCCCGGGCTGAAGATGGTGATCCCTTCCACTCCACGCACGGCCCGCGCACTTCTGATAAGCGCCATACGGGACCCTGACCCGGTTGTTTTCTACGAACCAAAAGCCCTCTATCGAGCATTCAGGGAAGAGACGCCCGAAGAGGAGGAAACTTTCCCTATCGGCAAGTCCCGGATAGCCTTGGAGGGCGGCGACATAACCCTCATATCGTACGGCGCAAGCCTCAGGCCGACGCTCGAGGCGGCATCGGAACTGAATGAGAAGGATGGGATAAAGTGTGAAGTTGTCGATCTGCTGTCAATATCGCCTCTTGACGACCATCTCTTTATTGAATCGGTAAAAAAGACCGGACGAGCCGTTGTGGTGCACGAGGCCCACCGCACCTATGGCCCGGGGGCCGAAGTCGTCGCCAGAATAGTGGAAAAGGCCCTGCTCTACCTCGAAGCCCCAATCCGCAGAGCGACTGGATTCGATATTGTCATACCGTACTATCAGCGCGAGCAGGATTATATGCCCGGCGTGCTGAGGATCAAAACGGCGGTTCGCGAAACCTTGGCATTCTAGCTTTGGAGGATCGTATGCCGGTCGAGTTCAAGCTTCCCGACCTTGGAGAAGGAATTCACGAGGGTGAGATAATCGAAGTTCTCGTTCACGTCGGGGACAAAGTCGAAGACGGGCAAACGGTGCTGGTCGTCGAGACCGACAAAGCGGCGGCAGAGATTCCCTCGCCGGTCACCGGAACCGTCAAGGAAATAAGGGTAAGACCGGGGCAGACGGTCCGCGTAGGGGAGGTGCTCATTGTTTTCCTGAAGGAGGGCGAGATCGAAGAGGAGACTAAAGCGCCGCCGCCGAAACCACCCGAAGGAAAGCGCGAAACGCGGCTACCTGCACAAAAGGAGAAAAAGGAAGAAGCCCCGGCCGAGAAAACCGAGGAAATCAGCAGGGAAACCGAGGCGGAAAAGCTCCCGGCCAATCCCCTTGAGGGTCCGGTCGCCGCCGCGCCTTCCACCCGTCGCCTGGCGCGAGAACTAGGTATAGATATTAACCAGGTAAAGCCAAGCGGCCCGGGTGGACGGGTTACCCCCGAGGACGTGCGCGCGTTCGCCGAAGGCGCCAGGCGGCCCGAGGCCGAAAAGGCGGCCCCCGAGGCTAAAATCCCTCCCGGCCCCCCTTTAGAAAGGGGGGGGGAGAAAGAACCGCCCGAACCTTCTGAGCCCATTGCTCTTCCCCAATTCGACCGGGCTGGTCCGATCGAGCGAATCCCGCTTCGCTCTGTGCGCCGAACCATTGCGAAACACGTTGCCGTTGCGTGGTCTCAAATACCCCATGTTACGCACATGGACGTCGCGGACCTTACCGAACTGGAAGCGTTCCGGGGCAAACACAAACAGCAGGTCGAGGCGCAGGGCGGCGCTCTGAGCTTGACGGTATTCGCTGTTAAAGCCGCAGAGGCGGCACTGAAAAAATTCCCGCGCTTCAACTCCAGCATCGATATGGAATCTGAAGAAATCATTATTAAACATTACCATAACATCGGGTTTGCGGTTGACACCGACCGCGGCCTGCTCGTTCCAGTGATTCGGGACGTTGACTGCAAGAGTATTTTCGATCTGGCGGTTGAACTAAAAACCCTTGCGGAAAAGACCCGCCAGGGCCAGGCAACCAATGACGACCTGTCCGGCGGGACTTTCACGATAACGAACATAGGTCCGATGGGCGGGACGGGATTTTCTCCGATCATCAATTACCCGGAGGTAGCCATCCTGGGATTGGCTCAGGCAAGATTGCAGCCGATGGTGGTCGGAGACGAAAAAGACTATGAAATCGTCCCTCGCCTGATGCTGCCGCTCAACGTGACTTTCGATCATCGCGTTTTGGATGGCGCTGAAGCGGCCAGGTTTCTACGGATTATCATAGAGATGCTGGAAAACCCGGAAAACCTTCTTATGATGAGCTAGATCATATAGGAGTTTTCATCAAATGGTAATGGGCGAGTTTACCCAGGAAACCGATCTTCTGGTGATCGGCGGAGGTCCGGGAGGCTATGCGGCAGCTTTTCGGGCGGCTGATCTGGGTATGGACGTAACGATGGTCGAAGCCGACCCCGGGCCGGGAGGAGTATGCCTGTTCAGAGGCTGTATCCCGGCAAAGACCTTGCTCTACGTTACTGAACTCATGCACGATTCCCGGCGCGCGAGTGAGATGGGCATCGCCTTTGCCGAGCCGGAAATAGACCTGAGCCGCTTGCGCGAATGGAAAGACAAGGTCATCGACAGGCTGGCGAGGGGTCTGGTCGAGCTTACCAAAAGGCGCGGCATTCTTTTCATACAGGGAACAGCCACATTAGAGGATTCAAGCCATGCGCGAGTCCAGAATGCGGGGTCCAGCCATATAAGGTTCAAACATGCGATCATCGCAACCGGTTCTTCCACCCGAACCCTTGCGGGAGCGCAGTTCAAACCGGGCGGGCGAGTCATGGATTCAACAGGCGCGCTGGAGCTGGCGGATATCCCTAAACGGCTGCTCGTTGTCGGGGGCGGCTTTGTCGGGCTTGAAACCGGGTCTGTTTACGCGTCGCTGGGGAGCAAAGTGGTCCTTGTCGAATTTGACGGACAGCTCATGCGCGGCATCGATTCCGATCTTTCGAAACCTCTCGTTGCCAGGCTCGAAGGGCTCTTTGAATCCATCAGCTTCAACACCGATGTCACCTCGATCAAGGAAGGTGAGAGCGGCGTAGATGTCACTTTCAGCGGGGAAATCGAGGAGAAAAACCAGCGATTCGATCGTGTGCTCGCTGCGGTCGGGAGGACCCCTAATTCGCAGGGAATTGGCCTGGAGAATACAAAAGTCAAGGTGAACGAGCGAGGGTTCATAATAGTTGACCAACAGAGGCGCACAACGGATGACAAAATCTTCGCGGTCGGTGACGTGACAGGCGGGGCTATGTTGGCTCACAAGGCCATGCATGAAGGTAAAGTGGCTGCGGAAGTGATATCGGGAATGCCATCGGCATTCGATTTTCAGGCCATTCCTGCAGTCCTTTACACCGATCCGCAGATTGCGGTTTGCGGACTGAGCGAAGAGGAGGCAAAAAGGCGAGGACGAAATGTCAAGGTCACCCGTTTCCCATGGTCCGCATCCGGTCGCGCTGTGTCCATGGGCGTCGCCCAGGGAATGACCAAGATGATAATCGACCCCGGTTCGCAACGGGTGCTGGGAGTCGGTATTGTCGGGCGTGAAGCCGGTGAAATGATATCCGAGGGCGTTCTTGCAATCGAAATGGGTGCGCTCGCAGAGGACATAGGCATGTCGATTCACCCTCATCCAACTCTTTCAGAAACCGAGGAGGAGGCGGCCGAAGCCTTCCTCGGCAGCTCAACGCACATTCTTCCACAGCGCCGGGCCGGCGCAGGCCGGGACAGCCCAGCCTGAGAGGCCGCTCAAATATATAAAATCTGATCTCTTGCGGTATTCCATCAACCCACATTAACTAGGAGGATGAAATGAAGGGCAACCCAAAAATCATTGACAAGCTTAATGACTTGCTTTCAGACGAACTGACCGCCATCAACCAGTACTTTGTTCACGCGGAGATGTGCGAGAACTGGGGGTACGAAAAGCTTCACAAGCTGATCGAGAAGCGGGCGATCGACGAGATGAAGCACGCCGAGAAGCTGATCGCCCGCATACTTTTCCTGGAGGGCCGGCCGATCGTAAGTCATTTGAAGAAGATCAACATCGGCGCGGAAGTCCCGGCGCAGCATCAAAATGACTGGGACGCCGAAGATGGCGCCATCAAGAGTTACAACGATGGAATCCGGCTCGCCATGGAACTCGGCGACAACGGCTCACGGCAACTCATGGTTTCCATACTTGAGGCCGAGGAAGATCATATCGATTGGATCGAAGCTCAACTCGACGAGATCAAGCAGATGGGCGTCGCAATTTACCTGGCGGAGCAGATCGATTAACCTCGGGCCAAAGCACCGGGGCGGGCGGGTCTATGCCGCCCCCCCACGCATATTCCGCCCTCACGTTGACCTGTCCGCATACAAATCTGGCCCGCCGCGCATAAGGCCGTCACCAGGCCTCCCGCGAACGCCCAACTCGCCACATAGACTTGTCGTCCGGTCGGCCTGCCCGCTACGCGCTCGCACGATGCAGAGTGGTCATTTTTTATCGGTTGGGGCTCTTGATGTTTGATGCAAGGAACCCGTTGCGTTTAATTTTTTACAGGCAGCACCCGCGTCCAGTAGCGGCCGTTTTCACCGCCGGCTTCAATCGGGATGCCAAAAGCCTGAGTCAGCAGATCGGGCCTCAGTATTTGGTCTTTTTTACCTTTTGCTGCGCAGCCCCCCGACTTCAGCAAAAACACATGACTGAAGACCGGCATAATCTCCTCGAGATAATGGGTGACCAGGATCATCGCAGGGCCGCCGGGTATCCGGCCCTGGCTTTCAAGGGTCAGCAGCAGTTGCTCTCTGGAAACGAGGTCCAAGCCCCCACAGGGTTCATCCAGGATCAGAAGGCGTGGCTTGTGAATGAGCGCCCTGGCGATCAGGAGGCGCTGTTTTTCTCCCTGGGAGAGCACTGCGTAGGGAAGGTCGAGTATATTGCCGCACCCGAGCCTTGCTGCAAGCCTGGCGGCTTCTTCGAAATCCTCGGCTTCGGGCTTGTCAAATATCCCAAGCGAGGCATACTTTCCGCTCACAATGAACTCGAGGGGTCTCTGTGAAGGCGGAACCTGGGCCTGGAGAAAAGACCCGACCCAGCCAATTTTCCTTCGCAAAGCGCGAAGATCGACCTCACCGAAGCGCTCTCCCAATACGGTTACATCGCCCGAGGTCGGCCAGAGGTAGCCGGCAAGGATCTGAAGCAGGGTCGTCTTGCCGGACCCGTTTGCGCCGAGCACAACCCAGTGCTCACCCGGCCTTATATCCCACGAAATATCGTCCAGTATTGGCCTTCGGTTTCTTACGAACCTGACATTTTTGATGCTGATCCAGGAATTTTCCATTTTGCATCCGATAAAACGATTACCATGTGAGTACGATTTTGCCGAAATGCTCCCCTTTGCTCAGATACCTGTGAGCGTCCTCCACTTCGGATATTGGAAATATTCGGTCGATTATGGGCTTCACCCGGCCCGATTTGAGCAGGGGGATCACGTTTTCGATGAACTTGCGTGTGATCTCGGCCTTCTCCTCTTTCGACTGGCTGCGCAAAACGGAGCCGATGATTTTGAGCCTTTTGGCAAGGACCGGGACAAGGTTTATTTCGCCCGCGCTCCCGCCCATCAAACCGATGATGACGAGCCGCCCTCTTGTTTTCAGAATCTCAAGGTGCCTGCGTAAATAGGGCGCTGCGATCCAGTCGAGAATTACGTCCACCCCTACGCCCCCGGTAATATCCATTACACGCTCGGCGAAATCCTCTTCCTTGTGATTAATCCCGGCGGAAGCCCCTAAATCGAGCGCCCGTTTCACTTTGTCTTCCGAGCCGGCGGTGATGATGACCGTTGCCCCAGTTGACGAGCAGAGCTGAATGGCGGCGGTCCCAACCCCGCTGCCCCCGCCGTGAAGAAGAAGCGTTTCTCCGGCTTTGATTCCGGCCTGGACAAACAGATTGAAATACGCCGTGAAGAAAACCTCCGCAGCCGCAGCCGCTTCGGCGAAACTCAAGTTTTCAGGAATGGGAACCAGGTGTTCCACCGGAACGGCCACATATCTTCCGTATCCGCCTCCGGCAACTATTCCGAATACCCTGTCGCTTTCTTTAAAGGGTGAAGCAGGCGGCCGCTTGACGACAAACCCGGCATAATCGAGCCCCAGCACCTGGGAGGCTCCGGGTGGAGGCGGGTACAGGCCCTGCCTCTGGAGCAGGTCAGCCCGGTTAACTGAACAAGCTTCAACCTGAACCAGAGCCTCCCCTTCTCTTAGAGTGGGGATTTCTACCACCTCCAGGCTCAGATCGTTCCATTCGCGCTTTTTTGCCCCCTCACGCACTATGACTGCAGGCATGGATTGAGCGTTCATAAGGTGAAATTCTCCTGTGGTTATGCCAGTCCACCTGTCTCGGCAAAGGAGTAATACTGATCATGGCCCGCTATGATGATATGATCGTGGACCACTATGTCCAGATCGCCGAGTATGCTCTTGAGTCTCCGGGTAAGTTGCCTGTCGGCGGCTGAGGGCGACGGGCCCCCTCCGGGATGATTATGAGCCAGGATTACAGCGGTTGCACGATGTTTCAGGCTGGCCTCGGCCACCTGCCTCGGGAAGACGGCGGTCCGGTTTACACTCCCCCTCTGCACCTGCTCGACAGCGATCAGCCGGTTCTGGCTGTCCAGCGCCAGCACGCAGAATATCTCGTTCCTTTGAGTCCCAAGACGGGCTCGCAGATATGAGACAGCGGTTTGGGTTGAACAGAAAGTCTCATCCCGCACCCAACGGCTCGACTGGTAAGAATCGAACAGGCGGGGAATCAGGCATATCAGCACAGCGGCATACCGCCCAATTCCGTCCACCTCAAGCTGAAGCGCCTCGGGAGGGGCGTCGAACACTGAGGCAAGATTGTTGCCGAACTTTTTCAACAGATCTTTTGCGATCGGTTTGACGTCTCTTCTTGGAATCACGTAGGTAAGCAGAAGTTCCAGGATTTCATGATCGTGGAACCCGGCAAGACCGCTTTTCAGGAACCTTTCTCGCAGTCTGCCCCGGTGGCCCTCCAGACCCGATTTTGGCGTAGTGGATTTTTCAGGCGGTTCCCGACGAACAGAGTTTTTCACGATATTCAAGCGCCGTTTAATGTGTAAAAAAGCTCAGTTCGATTCAACGATTTTCTGGCGAACTCTATCCAGCAGGGAGTCAAATGATTCATTAGTCAGGATCGAAGCGAACTGGCTTCGGTAGTTTTCCACAATGCTGATTCCCTCGACTACCACGTCATACACTTTCCACTCCCCCACATCCCGATGGAGCCTGTATTGGATTTGGATGTTATTATTGCCCTGATAAACAATGTGCGTTTGGACGAGCGCGTAGTCCCCGTCCAGCTTTTCAGAGTCATAAAAGACCCGTTCTTTCGAGCCTGTATAATTTTCGAGCCGGTTGATATAGGTATTGAAAAGAAGCTGTTTGAAAAGTTGCACGAATTCCTGACGCTTATCAGGGGTTTGGTCTTTCCATGGCCGGCCCATCGCTCTTTTGGCCATCTCATCGAAGTTGAAATACTCGCTCACAATGTTTAGAATTTCACCCTTTCTCTGCCGCAAAGAGGGCGCTTGACCACTTTCAGACTCGTGCAAAATCTGAATGGCCCTTTCTGTGCCGCTCTGTATGACCGCCATTGGGGTAGATTGGCTCGAGACAGCCGCGCAGGTAAATTGCGGAGAGACAAGCAGCGGGAACAGTACCGCCAGTACGAAGAAAAACTTACCTTCTTTCAATGGAAGCAACACTCTTTCTCTCCTCCGGCATATCTCCGAATTCTTCAACACCGACTCGTCTCCATCCATGAGCAGGCCGCACAAGAAACCCCGAAGATTGGCGCCGCCAAGGCGTAAAAGAAATGTTTCCGGACGGAAACCAGCTCCTATGAGCATTGACGGGGGGAGTATAGCGCTGCCGCCTGATTTGTCAATGGGCACGGCGCCGCAATGGAATCGATATAAATACCATTAGAACCGTTTTTCATCAAGCATGCAGAGCTTCCAGCGCATTTTAGAATAGATTCCAAATTCACAACAGTGGCTTAGCGCCTATTGTAACACATTTGGCGCCTTATTCCGGATTGACAGAGTGTGTAAAGTAATTATCTGATGTGCGAAATAAGGACCCCATGAAACCAGTTCTCTCAATAATTGGTTTCACCGCCGCAGGTTTGTCCTGTCCTGGACCCAGCCGGGCATGGGAATACCCTGTCATCAAAGGCTACGGAAGGTGATCTTTCTCACGGCAGCCTCGCCGGAGTCCCCATGGTCACGACTAACGAAGAAATCACGATAGCCCGGGAGACGCCGTAAGACTCATCGGCATCGATGGGATGGACGGCTCGGGGACATCCATGGGGGGGCCGCCCAAAAGGCCCGGTATCGCCGAGCCGAGTGCAACAGTTTGGCGCGCCTGGGGGAGTATCGCGCAGAGATGGAGAAACCTTGACCCCATCCAAGGGGAGGTTTTCCCCAAAAAACCAAATAGGGGAAGTCTGTACGAAAGGGAAACAAATGCCCATGGGCCTTATGCTCTATTTTCTTCGACATGGGGAAACCACCGCCAGCCTGACAGGCGGCTATTGCGGCGCCCTTGATCCGGACTTGACCCCGGCAGGATATGAAATGGCCCGGGATTTCGCCGCTGCCTATAGAGACCTTGCCTGGGAGGCCGTCTTTTGCAGTCCCCTGAAACGAGCCGTGGCCACGGCCCAACCTTTATGCGAAGCCGTGGGACTGACCCCACACCTGAGGGATGGACTCAAAGAGATCGCCTACGGCCGGTGGGAGGGCAGGACCCCGCAGGAAGTAAACCTCGAGTTCCATGATGAATACGTCCGCTGGGTGGCCGATCCGGGTTGGAACGCGCCGACAGGGGGCGAAAAGGGTGTGGACATAGCCCGGCGCAGTTCCCTGGTGGTGGAGGAGATTGAACGGACACATCCCTCGGGGAATGTCCTGGTAGTCTCCCACAAGGCCACGGTGCGCGTTATGCTGTGCTCCCTGCTGGGCATCGATGTGGGCCGCTACCGCGAACGCCTCAGCATGCCAGTGGCCGCGTTGAGCATAGTAGAGATGACCGAACAGGGACCTTTGTTGCGGGTATTGGGGGATCGCGCGCATTTACGTCAAAGTCTGCGCCTCGAGCCAGGCGAGTAATGGAAGGAATTGCCGGAAAGACTCTCGCCGCAGGCAGGGACCCCGTCCGGAGCCAAACCTGAAGGAGAAACTATGAGCAAAAGAACCCGCGCCAGCCACCCCATATATGAACTTTTACCCACGGAAGTCGAGGGGTTCGATTCCCTTGCCGAGCTGGCCCTGGATATGCGCT
>PLSV01000267.1 GCA_003165235.1 Syntrophobacteraceae bacterium | reverse complement strand
GCAAAGACCCTGACTATTGTCAGCGGGTCACTGCTGACGACGCCGAGCTGGGTGAGCAATACTTGCGCGACTTTCAGGACAACGAAAAGACCATCCCCACGATCCTGACCACCTCGCAAAAACTCTCAACCGGTGTGGACGCTCGCAACATTCGCAACATCGTGTTGATGCGCCCGATCAATTCGATAATCGAGTTTAAGCAGATCATCGGACGCGGCACGCGGCTTTACGACGGGAAGGATTACTTCACGATCTACGACTTCGTGAAGGCGCATCATCACTTCAGCGACCCCGAGTGGGACGGGGAGCCGCTTGATCCGGAGGCCTGCCCCAAATGCGGCGCGCGTCCCTGTGTCTGCGTGGTGTCACCGCCAAAGCCCTGTCCGGTATGCGATCAGTCACCGTGTGTCTGCCCGCCAGAATCTTGCCCGAAATGCGGTCAGCGCCCGTGCGTCTGCAAGAAAAAGGCGAAAGTGAAGCTGGCCGACGGCAAGGCGCGGACCATTCAGCACATGATGTGCACTACCTTTTGGCATCCGGACGGCACCCCCATGTCCGCGCAACAGTTCATGGAAATGCTGTTCGGGAAGTTACCGGACTTCTTCAAAGACGAAGACGAACTCCGCGCCATCTGGAGCGCCCCCGACACGCGCAAGAAGCTTTTGCAAGGGCTCGCCGAGAAAGGGTTTGGCCACGAGCAACTATCCGAGATGCAGAAGATTATTGATGCTGAGAAGAGCGACCTTTTCGATGTGCTGGCCCATGTGGCCTATGCGCTGCCGCCATTGACCCGCGAGGAACGGGCTGCCAAGGCCAAGGTGGTAATCAGCAGCCACTTCAACACGAAGCAACAGGTCTTCCTCGATTTCGTTCTGTCGCATTATGTTAATGTTGGGGTGGATGAACTCGACCAGGAAAAGCTGACGCCGCTGCTCCGCCTGAAATACCACAATTCGATTGCCGACGCCGTGGCCGACCTCGGCCGACCGGAGGAGATAGGCAGGGTATTCAGAGGCTTCCAGAAATACCTGTATCAGCAGCAGGTTGCCGCATGAGGAGCTTTACGACCTCACAACGGATGAAGTAAAATCGTGAGAGGCGGGGATGGAGACACTCGGTGAGGAGCTGTAATTATAGAGCACTATGGAAATCAGCTCTGGTGTGAGGAGTAACTTTTCATAATCGACTTTGGCTTTTGACCCGCTCACTCTGTAGCGCCGGCCATTAGAAACATTTAACTGCAGGAGGACTTTAAACTTCCACTTTAATTTAAGGAACCAACATGTCTCCGATCAAAAAGATTCTCTCCTTTGCACAAAATCGGGACCCCTGGCAACAGGATGTCATTCGAAGGATCTACACGAAAGGTGAGCTTACACCGGAGGATACGGATCAAGCCCTCCAGATGTTGAAAGTTTGCTATGGTCTTCTTCCTTCCGAGGAGGCACCTTGTCCTGAATGTCTCTCCGAGTCTCATGCTGCACCGAAATCACGGCGAGTCCCCAAGGTGGCCTTAAACTCTCTCGGTGAAGTGAAGTATGTAAATCGGTTAGCGGAAAACCAGACTCTCCATTTTGCGGTCGAAGGAATCACTGTCATCTATGGTGATAATGGGACCGGGAAAAGTGGGTACTGCCGGTTACTTAAAAAGCTCTGTCGCGTTCGATCAGGTGGAGAAGAACAAATTCTTGGAAATGCTTTTGAGTCGGAAGAGACCCCGCCCGCTGAAGTAACTGTACGCTTTTCGGTAGGAAACGATGCCCCAAAAGAAATCCGGTGGCTCGATGGAGAAGAACCCCCACCAGAATTGGGTCGGTTCTCTGTCTTTGACACCAGGACGGTTCCGATCTATGCCGACAAGGAAAATAAATTAGAATTTCTGCCCCACAGTTTGGATGTTTTACCGAAACTCGGGGCATTGTGTCAGTCGCTTACTGGACGCGTTGATGCTGAAATCAGAACACTCGAAGCTCAACTTGCCGCCCCTTTGCCTCAATTTACTCCTCACACTAAGATTGCGGAGGTAGTTGCCAAACTTGTTCCTACGACACCTATTAAAGCATTACCTACCGCTGCCCAGTTGAGAGAGTTGGCCAAGTGGGACCAGGAATCGGAGCAGGAACTCAATAAAATCGAACGCACGCTGAAAACAGATGCACAAGCCCTCGCCTTCCACTGTCGTCAAATAAAAAGAGCGGTACAGCAGCTGACCACCGATCTCAGCAGTGCCAGAATAATAATAGGGGATGACGCCCTTCGAAAACTTATCGCAAACATAAAGACAGCCAAGACAGCACGGGCAGCAGCTGATTTAGCAGCAAAAACAAACTTTCAAAACGAGCCGCTGCCCGGCGTTGGTACGGAACCCTGGCGGCTCATGTTCGAATATGCCCGCCAATATAGTGAAATTGCCTATCCCGGATTGTCTTTTCCAGTCACCGGTACGGATAAGGTTTGCGTCTTATGCCAGCAACCCCTTGCACCAGAAGCCTCTCGCCGATTAAAGCGATTTGATGCCTTCATAAAGGATACGGCTGAAGCGGAAGCCAAAAAGCTGGAGCAATCTCTGAGTAAAGAGATAACGACGGTTAGTCGGTGTACACTTAGACCCCGCAGCGAGATAGAAACATTCTTATTTGGCATAGAGAATATTGATCCCGCCAGTAAGGGATTGAAAGAAGAGGTTGTCGAATTCTTTCAAGCGATTGCCACTCGCCAGACTGCCTTCGTGAAATCATGGCAGGAGTTGAAGGGTTTTGAAGCGCTACCCGGACTGCCACCTTCGCCCATGCCAAAACTTGCCTCTGCGATAGAGCGACTCGATAGACTGATTCGCGGGTATGAACAATCACAAAATCCCGAGCAACGCAAGCTTTTGGAGCAAAGGCGGGAAGATCTTTTGGCATGTAAAAAGCTGACAGATAATTTCATGACCATTATAAACCGTCTCCGGCAACTCAAAAACTTATCGAAGCTTAAACAATGCAAAGCTGCCTGCGATACCACGGCAATCTCCAGGACGAACTCAGAGTTACGCCGGCTCTACATTACTCAAGAATTTGAGGACCGCTTAAGCAAAGAAGTCAAAGAATTTCGATTAGAGTATCTACCCTTTAGGGTTCACGAGAGAAGCGATCGAGGAGTAAGCTTTCTAGGCGTTGATTTGGCTGTCGTTCAGCGTTTGCAAAACAAGGATATTCTCAGTGATGGAGAATTTCGTGCGCTGGCGCTCGCTTGTTTCCTTACCGAGGTGAACACTATTCCTCATCACAGCGGGATTATCCTCGATGATCCGGTTTCCTCGTTAGACCATGTCCGCGCTAAGCGGGTGGCTATCCGATTGGTGCAGGAGGCCCAAAAAGGCGGCCAGGTAATCATCTTTACCCATGACCTCGTATTCTATTATGAACTTTGGATGGCAGCCGCGGAAGCCCAAGTGCCCCTCACCCGACATTGGATTCGGAATACCAGCGAACATAGATTTGGAACCATCCTTAACAAAGAGGAGCCTTGGCAAGCAAAGAAGGTAACCGCTCGCCTTCAATACTTAGAGGAGAAGAAGCTTCCGCTGATTCGTAACATTC
>PLSV01000364.1 GCA_003165235.1 Syntrophobacteraceae bacterium | reverse complement strand
CCGGCGCGCCCGCCGCTCAGCCAACTTCCTAGAAAGTTTTTCACGCGAAGACGCGAAGAAAAAATAAACAGATCACAACACATAGATGCCAAAGTCTAACAAGATCAAGGCGCAAAAGCTTGAAGCGCTTCGCGGAGCGTCGAGCTTCCGGCTGCGGCCCCGGGGGCGATGTTAGAGATAACAAGGCTGTTGCGTTGGCATCGAGGCCCGTTTTTGCCCTTTTTTCAGCAAAAATCAGTCAAGTCATGACAAACTTGCGCCAACTGGTGGTATAATGCAACACTCAGAGGTGTTCCATGCGAAACTTATCCAGATGGCTCTTGCAGGTCCTTGTCGGATGCTTTGGAATTGGCTGTCTTTTACCGGTCGCCGTGCTTGCCGGCCCTGAGACTTCCAGCATCGTCATTGCCGAAACCAATTATAATTTTGGGGAACTCTCGGAAACGGCGCCGCTATCTCATGATTTTATTGTGAAAAACAGCGGCAAAGCCATTCTCAATATAAGAGACGTTCAACCCAGTTGAGGCTGCACAATTGCCCGGTTTGACCGGGCGATCCCTCCAGGCGCGCAGGGACAAGTTACTTTACAGTTAAACATCAAAGGGTTCCAGGGATACGTAAAAAAAACGGCGACCGTTTTGAGCGACGATCCGGCAAACCCTCGTCTGGTTCTGCTGGTGGAAGGGACCGTTAAGCCTCTGATCGAGGTTCGGCCCGAGAAAACCATCTATTTTCAGGGAACTACCGATGGTCTTAATGAAAAAACCATCGATCTGATCACGACCTCGAATATGTTTCATATCCTGAAAGTGGATGACAATCTCGATAAGAAGGCCTTATATAAGCTTGAAACCGTAGAGGATGGAAAACATTACCGGCTAAGAGTATCCAATAACACGCCGCGGGGAAATTACAGGGGATCGATTACTCTTTATACCGACTTTGCGGAAAAACCCGAACTTTTCGTCTGGGTAAACGGGTCAATCGAGGGCGAGATTGGCATCAGGCCTAAAGTTCTGGTAGTGGGCCGTATAAGTCTCGATCAAGGGATAATCACCGGAAAGCTGCTGGTTGTAAATAATAAAGATAAAGCCTTCCAAATCGTAAAATGTACGTACGACGAACGAGTCATTCATGTGAGTCAGGCGCCTTTTCCCAACCAACCCGGATTCAGCCTGGAAGTCACGCCCAAAATGGAGAATATCCCCCCCGGCAGCCGGATTGCAACTGTACTGACGGTTGAAACAGATGTGCCTTCCGAAGGAAAGGTTGAGGTTCAGGTCCAGGCGATCAACCTGGCGGAAACTCCCCGGTGAGGGACTTATCTAGCGGGCTTATACGGAATTGCGTTCAGGACCGGGCGGGGATAAACCCCACCCCTACAGCATTGTCGCGCGGGTCGTCCGTAGGGAAGGGCTTTAGGCCCTCCCATGTGGCGCTTATCCGACGGGCATGTGAGAAAAACTAAACGTTTTTATTGAAGCCTTGGACAATCTTACTTATAATTGCGGGCGATTTTCGGGGGTGGTGGTTTCATGGCAAAGCCCGGTCCTCCGATGGGATCTTTTGTAATCCAGCCTGATTAATCATTCAGGGAGTTTTGCCTTCAGGGGAGACTCCCTTTTTTACTTGGACAGGGGATGGTGGCGGCAAATGAGCTGTATAGCCGGGAAAAAGATACTTTCGTTCTGCCTTCTGGCCGCTTTTCTGAGCAGCTTTGCATTTTGCGGTGCTTTTGCCTGGTCAAATCAGAATCCGGCTGCTCCGGGCCAGCCCGAAAAACGCACGGCCCTGGTCATCGGCAACGCGGCCTATGAATCGGGATCTCTTCGCAACCCCGTCAACGACGCCCGCGCCATGGCTAAGGCGCTCACGGACCTCTCCTTTGATGTTACGCTGAAGGAAAACCTGGACCAGAAACAAATGAAGCGCGAGATACAGGCTTTCGGGGAAAAGCTCCAAAAAGGCGGCGTCGGGCTTTTCTATTACGCCGGGCACGGGATCCAGGTGAACGGGCGTAACTACCTTCTCCCCGTGGGCGCGGCGATCGAGCATGAAAAGCAGGTCGAATATGAGGCGGTCGATATGGGCGCAGTGCTGAGCGAAATGGACTACGCCCATGCCCGAATGAATATAGTTATCATGGATGCGTGTCGAGACAATCCGTTTGCCCGTGGTTTCCGCTCAGCATCGCAGGGGCTTGCCTCGATAGACGCTCCGACCGGCACTATGATCGCCTATGCTACAGCGCCTGGTTCTGTGGCCAATGACGGGCCGGGAGAAAACGGCGTTTATACGGGCGAACTCATCAAG
Organism: Syntrophobacteraceae bacterium; assembly: GCA_003165235.1. Classification (GTDB taxonomy): domain Bacteria; phylum Desulfobacterota; class Syntrophobacteria; order Syntrophobacterales; family Syntrophobacteraceae; genus SbD1. The sequence goes on along the minus strand of PLSV01000364.1, from coordinate 67,636 downwards.
GCTATGGCGCAACCGGGACTTAAGATCGAAGATGTCTTCAAGCAGGTGCGCTCGGCTGTGCGTGAAGCCACCGGGGGCAGACAGGTCCCATGGGAATCTTCCTCTCTGGAAGGAGATTTTTACTTCCTTTGGCCACCGCCAAAGCCTCCAGTGCAGCCGGCATCCACTCCGCCGCAGTTGAATCCCCCCGGCGCACCGGAGCGTCCGGCCTCCGGACCCGCTGAAGAACCTGCCTCACGTGGCGAAAAGCCCGTAAAGACCCTCAAGACCTGGAAAGAGCCGGTTACAGGGCTGGTATTCCTATGGGCGCCAGGCGGATGTTTTCTCATGGGCAGTCCGAAAAGTGAGAAAGATCGCTCCGTAGACGAAGGGCCGGTGCACGAGGTTTGCATCGACGGCTTCTGGATAAGCCAAACGGTGGTCACCAACGCTCAGTTCAGGCGATTCCAGAAAGATCACGACAGCAGGGACTACGCCGGCCATTCACTTAACGGCGACGGTCAGCCTGCGGTATACGTGAGCTGGGTGGACGCCAATAACTTTTCACAGTGGCTTGCCGGGCAGAACGGCGGGCAATACAAATTCCGGCTTCCAACCGAAGCGGAGTGGGAATATGCGTGCCGGGCCGGTTCGGAAACCTCCCGGTATTGGGGCGAAGACGCCTCCAGGGCTTGTATCTACGAAAACGTCGCAGATTATACGGCGCAAAGACAACTCGGAATCAAGCCGGTCCACGAATGCGATGACGGCTACGCGGCGACGGCGCCGGCCGGTTCTTTCCGGCCAAACGCTTTAGGTCTATACGATATGCTCGGCAACGTGCTGCAATGGTGCGCGGACGTTTATGGCGTGGATTCATATGTGCGGCACGATAGAAACAACCCGCAAAATACCAATGAGAGCATGGGACAGAGCCGCGTGATTCGAGGCGGATGCTGGCGTGGCTCGGCCGATTCGATCAGGTGCGCCATTCGTGGAAGCGGCCTGCCCGACAGCATGAAAGACGATCTGGGGTTCCGGATCGTGCGCGAGCCATAGAGCATTCCAGGTTTTCTTTTTTCTTGAAACCAGATCTAACGCAGGGAGGGCGAGATGAAGGTTGTCGGATTCAATGGAAGCGCGAGAAAAGACGGCAATACCGCTATTCTGATCAATTATGTCTTCAGGGAACTTGAGAATGCAGGCATCCAAACCGAGATGGCGCAGCTTTCCGGCAAGGACGTCCACGGCTGCAGGGCCTGTTTCAAGTGCTTCAACAACAAAGACGGCCACTGCGCCGTTGATAATGATTATTTGAACGAGTGCATCGACATGATGACTCAGGCCGATGGGATAATACTGGGTTCGCCTACATATTTCACCGACGTAAGCGCTGAAATGAAGGCCCTGATAGACCGCGCCGGCCTGGTGGCCATGGCGAACGGCAACATGTTCAAGCGCAAGGTAGGAGCGGCGGTCGTAGCGGCACGCCGCGCAGGGTCAATCCACGTATTCGATTCCATAAATCATTTTTTCCTGATCAGCCAGATGATCGTGCCAGGCGCCAGTTACTGGAACCTGGGATTCGGGCTCGATAAGGGAGACGTGGAAAAAGACGCTGAAGGGATTGACACGATGAAGACCCTGGGGCGCAACATGGCCTGGCTGCTCAACAAGATTCAGGAATAAAAGATGGCTCTTAGGGGTTTGACTTAGATGAAATTCAGAAGAAGATCGATCTTTTCAGTCGTTTTTGCGCTGCTTTTCTTTCAGCCTGTCTTGACACCCGGCGGTGCATCGGGATTGTCCTTCGCGGCCGAAGAGACTTTCTCACTAAAAGACACTGCCGGGCGCTCCGTGTATCCCGAAGTGGATTTTCGCTGGGCATTCGCAGCCAAAACGCTCCAGGACGGAAAGGACAGCACGCAGCCGGTCACTCAAGACATGGCCCTCAAATCCGGCGACCAACTCAAGATGATGGTCGAACTGCAACGAAAATGCTTTGTATACCTTTTCCACGATAACCGGCGCGATAGCGTCAAACTGCTTTTTCCATATGCGCTCCAGCAGTTTGAGGGCGATTATCAGCCGGAGCGCAGGTATTACATTCCGCGTGGAGAGGCATGGTTCAGGCTGGATGAAAACCCTGGCCAGGAAGTATTCTATCTGGTAGCCTCCGCCAAACGCCTCGATGAGTTGGAAAAGGCATATCTGCGGCACGAGTCCGCCGAAGCGGCTTTTAAAGCTGAGACAGCCCGGACGCTAGTCGATCTGATAAGGGAGCTTAGACGAGAACACCAGGAACTGAGCTCGCCCGCCGAGCGTCCGGTTCCCATCGGGGGCGCCTTGAGAAGCGTCGAAAAAGCCCAAGACCCTGACCGGCTGGACATCGCAGCTTTTGCCGACGAGATCCTTTCGACCGGCTTTGTGGCCAGGACATATACGATTGATCACAACTAACCGGAAGCCGAACCGGACGTATCTCTTTGCGGCAATTGCCGCATTCGGCATTGTACAACTGATTTTCCAGCTTCTTGGGGGATTGTTCGAAACCTGGAATTCACAGGTCTTCGACAGGTTTTTCCTGTTTCGTTCCTCGATTAGCTCTCTCAAGCCTCCCTACGATGGCACGGTAGTTCACATAGACCTCAACGACACCGCCATCCAGCAGATGAAGACCTATTATCTGACCCGATCCCAGTACGGCCAGATGATTCGAAACCTGGCGGCAATGCGCGTAGCGGCCCAGGCATACGATCTGATTTTCGCCGCCGGAACCAACCAGGCGGATGACCAGGCGATAATCACAGCGACGCGTGATGCCGGGAACGTCTACTTCGGCATGGCCATCGAGCTGGGGTCTAAGAGTGGGGCGCTCCCCGGCCGAACGGCCCCAGACATTCACGAATATCTCGACCATACGAAGTGGGCGGTGAAAGTGGAGGGCGTATCGGAGGAGCTTTACTCCGGGGCGAAGCCGATCATCACTTTTCCGCCTCTTGCCGAGGTCTCCAGGGGCATTGGGTTTCTCAGCCTGAAAGCAGACCGTGATGGAGTCATCCGCCGTATGCCGCTGCTGGTCCGATGCGAAGGCGGTTTTTATCCAAGTCTGCCGTTTCGCGTCGTTTGCGACTACCTCGGAGCTGGGCCGGAAAAGATTACCGTAAAGCCGGGCAGCTACATCCGGATCAAGGACGCAAGGTTCCCCGGAGGCCCACCTCGAGACTTTTTCATCCCGATCGACAGCAATGGCGCGATGATAATTAATTTCATCGGGCCATGGGGGGAGATGCGCCACTACAATTTCGCACAGATCCTTTCCGCATCGGGCGACCGGGACGCATTCCAGATGTGGACCGATGAGCTTTCGGGAAAGATAGCCGTGGTCTCCGACGTTTCGACCGGCGCAACGGATCTCGGAGCGGTGCCGGTGGATATAATTTTCCCGTTGAGCGGGCTGCATGCCAACGTAATACAGACAATCCTTTCCCGCGCCTTTTTAACCGAGATAAGCCCTGCCGGGATACTGGCGATTGAGCTGGGGATGGTTGCCCTTATTCTCCTTTTGTCGACCCGCTTTTCCCCAATTTTATTCACCGGCGGCGCCGCCCTGCTCATAGCCTGCTATGCCGCCGCCGCACTTGCCCTTTTTCTCGCCTATGGACTGATGCTCAACATAATCCGCCCTGTAATCTCCTGCGCCGCTGTAGTTACGGTGATCATGGCTTTTCGATATTTCCGGGACTCAAGGGAAAAGGAGGTTCTTAGGCGGTCTTTCGAGTCCTATTTCCCGCCCTCGGTTGTCGAAAGGATACTTGCGGACCCGACAATGATAAGCAAGGGGCAGAGAAAAGAGCTGACGATCCTTTTCAGTGACATCAAGGATTTTTCCGCACACTCCTCCTCATATTCGCCCGACCGGATTCGGGGCTTCCTGAATGACTATTTCGAAACAATGGTGGAAGTGGTGTTTACACACAAAGGGACCGTCGATAAGTACATCGGGGACGGGATGATGGTCTTTTTTGGGGACCCCGAACCGGCGCCGGACCATGCTCTGAGGTCGGTCCGGGCGGCGATCGAGATGCAGAACAAGGCTCGCGAACTTAGCGCAAAATGGGCCGGGGAAGGCGGTTTCCCGGTGCGCGTGCGGATCGGGATAAATACTGGGGAGGTCGTTGTGGGCAACATGGGGTCGTCTCGACGGCTATCATACACCGTGCTCGGTTCCGCAGTGAACCTGGCAAAAAGGTTAGAGTCGAGCGCGCCGGTTGGCGGCATCCTCATTTCCCAGAGGACCCGTGACCTCATCGCGCCTTTTATTTCCACCCGGCTTTTCGGAGAGATCAATGTAAAAGGAATGCAGGCCCCCGTTCGTGCTTATGAAGTGGCTGATGAATGAGCGCATTCTACGGGACAAGACCGGATCAAATCGGAGCTTCGTTTCTATGGCGCAGACCTCCCGGACCCTGCGGGGAAATGGACCAGGCAATATGTGGAGGACCATGGAAGGAAATCGATGGGTTTGCGGGGAGGCTACATGGCTCAGCCTGGCGGAGCCCGGGGTTTTGCCCGCGCGCTTGGGTGCGCGGCAAAACGCCTGGGGGCGCCATTCCGCCGCGCTTTTCTCACGGAGTATCATGCACGATAGGGCATAACTTGCCCCCGGTGGCTGCGAGCAGCTTGTCAAACTCGACTTCCAATGTGAGGGTATTCTTCCCGCTCCCGAAGTAGACTATTTTTGCACTCCGCAGGCCTTCGTCAAAAACGGTGAGGACGTCGCCGCGCGGTGGAACCGGCCCTACTCCCCCAACCTCATACCCCAGGTCTCTCATCACCTCTTCGGGCGAAAGACTGCGCAATTCCCTTCGATTAACGCCGAGCGCGGCGGCAAGTCTGCGGTAGTCGATCCGGTCCCGGCATTTGACGGCGGCAAGCACCCAGAATGAGTCCTTGATCCTGAAGGCCACCGTCTTGAGCAGCCCGTCAATGAGAGTGGGCGCTTTTTCCTCGGCGTCCCTGATCGTTATAACCGGCTCATGCTCGTGCATTTTAAACGAGACGCCTTTTTTCCTGAGAAAACTCACTATTTCTTCGTAGGCCATGGTCTCAACAAACTGAAAAATCATTCCCCCGCATTTTTATCCGGCCGCTGGAGTGTATGCCCCGGCAATCCATTGGCTGAAGCGTTCCCATCCCGCCGCCTGGATGGAATACTCCCTTCCGGCATCGAGCAATGCATCGAGAAAGAAGTGGCCGTAGCCGCGCGCACCCGCAAGGATAATCCCTGGAACGCCGCCCGTCCCCTCGACGCGCACCAGGAGGCACGTCACATCTTCCACGGGCGCCAGCGCAGCCCTTGGACTGAATTGTCCTTCGAGGTCGATCGAACTCAGCTTTGCAAGCACATCGAAGCACCGGGTTCCCACGAGGGCAATGGCCGCATAGGCATCGGCGACATCCGTGAAGCCCGTTTCCTCGAAGACGGGAGTCTGTTCACCGAGGTCCATGATCCTGCATTCCGCAGGAAGGAGACGGACGATGAGCAGGCTCCGCTCCAAGGTGATCATACCCGGCTTTTCCGGTATGCTCAAGCCCGCCGGGCGAATCGCGTCTAGACCCTGTCCCTGCAAGGTCCACTTGGGCGCAGGGCTCAAGTCCGTTAGAAACAAGGCGCTTTGGCGTCTTTCAGCGGCGTAGGCCAGGGAAATTTCCCAGCCGTTTCGCGCCAGAACCCGCTCCGCTTTTAAACTCATATCGACAGGTGAAACACGTTTCAGCATTAGCTTTTCCTTAACAGGTGATTTTTCGAACGGACGTCAGGAGACCCGTTTAGCTTTTCATGCGAAGTCCTTCAGGGTCATAGAAAGGTGTCGGCACGATTTCGGCCTTGACTGTGGCGACAGCAGGCAGTCGCCCTTTCACCAGTTTTCCGTCCGTGTAAATTTCCAGTGCGCCCCCCATCGCGGCCAGCTCAGGATCGACGAGGGCCATACCGATGGACTGCCCGAGTGTCGTGCTGTAGCGCGAAGAGCAGACACGCCCTTTCACTACGCCTGCTGCAACGACGATGGAACCATCCGCCGGCGTTTCCCGGGGGTTGTTCATCTTGAATCCCACCAGCTTTTGCCGGTGCGCCTGTTTTTCGGTGGCGCGCAACGCCGGCGCTCCGACGGTCTTCGCGTCCGTTTTACGCCGGTCCCAGGCCCAGCTCATTCCAATGTCATGGAGTGTGGAGTGATTGTCGGTATCAAGCCCTATGATGACGTGCCCTTTTTCGAGGCGCAGCACGGATTGCGCCTCCAGTCCAAAGGGTTTGATCCCGAAAGATTTCCCGGCGTCCAGGATAGCGTCGTGGAGCGCGGGGCCGTATGATGAGAGCGCATGGATCTCATAGCAAAGCTCTCCCACGAATCCCAGCCTCATTACGAGCACCTCTATCTCGCCGCAGAGCGTCATCCGGCGAATGCCCATATAAGGAAACGCCTCATTGCTCAAGTCGCCGCCGGTCAGTCTGGAGAGCACCTCCCGTGCGCCCGGCCCCGCCAGGTTGATCCCCGCCATGGCGTCGGTGAGGTTGACCAGGCTGGTCCGCCAGTCTTCCCCCCTGCTGTGGAAGCTCAGCCACTCACCGGTGTTGGCGGCCCTAACCGTGCTCGTGGTGAAGAAGTAATCGTTTTCGCCCATTTGGGTAACCACGCCGTCATCAATGATCACGCCCTGTTCGTTGCACATCGCGCCATACTTGAGCTTGCCATGGGCCACTGTGCTCATGTCTCCGGCATAGACCCTCTGAAGGAGCTTCAGGGCGTCCGGTCCGAACAGGCGGAACTTCCCCAGTGTGGAGACATCGATAAATCCAACGTTCTTACGCACGTTCTCAATTTCTGAGATCGCCTGCTCGTTTTCGAAGAACCGGGCGCGTTTCCAGACGCCGGCCAGGCGCATGGCGCCGCCCACGGCCTTCTGGCGGTCGTGAAGCGGGGTGTGCTTGACGGGCGCGTGCCGGCGGCCCCCCAGAACGGCCATGCCGGTCGGGAAGATGGGCGGGCGTATGGTCGTCGGCATTACGGCGCCGGGCCCCAGGCCTTTGAGCGCGCCGACAACCAGCGGCAGGTTTTGTCCGGCGAGATAGCTCTGGGACGGCCCCGTCCCGGCGGTCGTATAGCGCTTGACAAGCTCAGCCTGGTCGAAACCTTCTTCTATGGCGTCTGCGATCTGGTCTACCGTAACGTCGTCATCGAAGCACACGAAGCGCTTGTGACCCTTACCGGAAGTCCGGACAATCCCAAGACCCGGTTTGGGGCGCGAGAGAACTTCCAGGGCCTCCCCGGCCGCTTTCATCTCCACGCCGACATCGAGGCCGCAATCCTCCAAAGCAGCCAGAGCGGCCAGCCGTCCCTGGGCTTCGATGGCTGCGATATCGTCAAGAGCCATGACGCGCCCGGCCGCATGAATGCAGGGCGGGAGTTCAACCGGCAAGAACCTGGCCGAATGAGAATCGTAGGCCATCTTGGCGCCCGCAACCTGGAGGAGTTGAGAAAGTGGTGTTTCGCCAGCCGAGGTGACGAGCAGATCGCAGTCGAACCGCAATGGCTTTCCGTCTCCAAGGGGCTGCAAAGTAGCCCTGGAGATGCAACGGAACCCGCCCGCGCTGCTTACCGCACAGCCCCGGAAAAAGGGGATGCCCAAACGGCTCAAACGGTCAATGGCAGCGGTATCGAATCCGCTTGGACGGCCGTCGGCCACGGCGGCGATTTCCACGCCGAGTTCCGCCAAATCGACTGCGACTTCCAGCATGCCGTCATGGAACCCGCTGACAACCGCCCGGCTTCCCGGCTTGATCGCATACGTGTTGGCCAATTGGTGCGCACAGCTCCCCTGCATGATTCCGGGCATATCGTTGTTCTGGAAAATGAGCGGCCGCTCGATGGCGCCGGTGGCGGCAACGACGCTTTTCGCGCGAATTTCGTAATAACACTCGCGGAAGTGGTCGCCAGGTCCCCCCCGCTGCACCGCCGTGACCTGATTGGACTGGTAGATCGCCGTTGCGGAGGTTGAAAGCAGCACCCGGATGTTTTCGCAGGCAAGAACTTCGCCGGCAAGCTGCGCTGAGTGCAGAAACGCTGGAGCGCCTCCGTTCACCGGGACGGTGCGGTAGTTCAGGGCGCCGCCGAGTTGGTCTTTTGTCTCGAGCAGAATCACGCGAACACCGCTTCTCGCGGCCTCCAGCGCAGCACGCATCCCCGCCGGGCCGCCGCCTACGATGCACACTTCGGCATTGAGGTAGCGGTTTTCGTAAATGCCGTCCGGCATCGTGGGATCGACAACGCCAAACCCAGCCGCCCGCCTGATCACCGGCTCGACAAACTTCCAAAGCCACGCCGGCTTGTGGAACACTTTGTAGTAGAAACCCACCGGCATGGCGAAACCGAACCATTGCATAACCGACATGAGATCCCATTCCGGACTCCCGATAACGTTCTGCGGTTTGACCACCATCCCCTGGCGTAAAGGTGTCCTGCACGCCCGGACATTCGGCTCTCCGTCCACGCCCATCAGGCAGTGGGAGCTGTAGCCGTCCAGGTTATACAGGCCTCTTGGCCGGTGATACTTCATGCTGCGGGAAAAGATGCGCACGCCTTCGGCAAAAAGGGCGGTCGCGATAGTGTCTCCCTCCAGCCCTTTCATCGGCTTGCCCTTGTAGTTGAAGACGATTTCCCGCTCTCGGTCGATACGCTGCGTTGGAGCCTTAGGCAATCGAACCATCACGCTTTCTCCTCGCATATGACCGGCAGGTTGGTGCGCGTATCCCTGGTAACGGCAAACCAGCAGCCGCAGCCCCTGGTATGGAACCACCACTCGTTCTGCGGTCCGCAAACGTTGTCCGCCAGGTAGATGTAATCCGCCCACTCCTCATCGGTAACTCTATTCTCGTCAGGCCGGGGTTTGACTTCCCCGCCGAATCGAAACTCATATATATTGCGCGGCCCGCAATGGGGGCAATCGATCAGAAAAGACACGGATTTTCTCCTCTAGTTCCACGGGGTGTAGTACATCGTCGCGCCCGTCTCCCGCTGCAGGTTGTAATCTCTGTAGCGCCTGAGGCTGAAGGGTTTCAGAATATCCGGACACTTGCGTGAAGCCAGCCACTCGGCCATGTATCGTCCGGTGATCGGCCCCGACTTGAAGCCGAAGTACCCCCATCCACAATCCATGTAGTAGCCTTCGATGTGGCTGTCGCTCATGATGGGGGCCATATCGGGCGTCATGTCGGTCAGGCCTGCCCAGATCCGCATGAACCTGGTCCCTCGGAGGCATGGCATCATGTCTATGAGGGCTTCGCCCTGGTGTTTGAGGTATCGCGCCGATGTGTAGGCCGTGTTGTATGTCGGCCATGGGTCCATGTGCGACCCCGTCACGATCTCTCCTTTGAGGCTCTGGCTGGCATAGGCGTGGTAGCGCCCGGAAGAGAGCACGTGATCCAGGAAGGGCTTCAGCGGCTCGGAGACCATGGCCTGGAGCGGCAGCACGCTGATCGGCAATTGTATGCACACCATTGACGAGATAGTTGGGCTGTAGCCCCCTGCCGCATTGAGAACGATCGGCGTTCGAATAATTCCTTTGTCCGTTCTGACACCGGTGACCTTGCCGTCTTCCACATCGATGCCCTGGACTTCGGTGAGTTGATGAATATGGGTCCCCAGTTTGTCAGCCCCTCTGGCCAGGGCCCAGACCACCGCGTCGTGCCGCACGGTGCCTCCTGGAGGATGGTACATCCCACCCACGATCGGAAAGCGCAGCCTGTCGCTGATATCGAGCTGCGGGACCAGCTTCTTGCATTCCTCCGGGGTTAGAAACTCCGACTTCACACCCATGAATTGAGCGGTCGCCACCGTCATTTTGAGGGCCGCTGCCTCGGCCTCTGCGTGAACGAGATTGAGATTGCCGCAGTTGAAGCACATCAGGTTGAAGTCCAGCTCCCGCATCAATTCCGGCCAGAGTTTGAGCCCCTCGTCATAGAGGGGAATGTTCTCCTTGCTGCGCTGGTTGGAGCGGACGATCGAAGTGTTGCGTCCGCTGCCCCCGTATCCGACGTATCGGCGCTCGATCACGGCAACATTGGTCATCCCATGATCCCGCCCCAGGTAATAGGCCGCGCCGAGGCCATGAAGACCGCCTCCGATAATGACCGCATCGTAACTCTTCTGCAGCGGGTGCTTGCGCCATAGGCGCCTGTCGCGATTGCGCCTGAATTTATTTACGAATTCCCTGAACATTTGGGTCAACGACTCCTTTCCGGGCCCTGGAGGCTAAAAGTAATCCCTTGGCGGCCGCCCGGACGCCAAAGGAATATCCGTGGCGTCAGCCGTGGCAAGGGTGATCGCGCGCATATCCTCCGGCTCGAGATTGTGGACGTTGGTTTTTCCCGTACAGCGTGCAATGATGGCTGTTTCCTGGGCAGTACCCTTGATCCAGTTCTGCGCCGCGTGACAACGTTCCTCTGAAGAAAGGCCGTTCTCAAACGCTATGCGGCCGTTTTCCATAATTCCTCCCATGGCTATACCCATTGCGGCGCCGAACACACCGGCTTTGCAGTTTGCCGCCAATACCTTGGCCACGTCTGTGCCGGAGCGGAGTCCGCCGAAGTAGAGGAGGTCGATCTCCTCTTCACGATTGAGCTTCCTTAAGGTTCTCAGGGCATCCCGGATGACGCTCAGGTCGGGGGCCCCGCAGAGTTCGCCCCAAGGGAGTTCGATTCCGGGCGTGCCGTCGAGCAGCAGCAGATCGAAGCCGTTCTCGAGAGCGTATGGAATAGCCTCGCAGAGCGCAGCGGCTGCGACCGAGAGCCCCAAGAGCTGATTCTTATGCGCCCTCGCGGCGCTGATGGGACGGCATCGTTCGCCCATTACGAACACCAGCCCGTCTGCAGCACCCTGGGGCTCATCCCTTCCCGGAACAATAAGCTGCAGCCAGGGAACTCTTTCCGTCTCAGGAGCGGAAGCCGCACTCGCCGCCCTATCCTCCAGGGCGCGGAAGCCCAGATAGGCGCAACCGGCAGACCTGAGCGCCGAAGCCAAAGCTTTCCTGACTGCCTCCGGGGCCTCATCGAATCCCGTAAAAATGTATGGCTGTCTGAGGGTGAGCGAGCTGCCTATTCGCGTCGCCGTGGAGCAATGCTCGCGATAAGGGTCTATGACCAGCCTGGTCAAAGCCGCCGGCAAAAACACGAGATCGTCCAACTGAGCCGGTCTTTCCGGGGGAAAGGGATTGTCGCGAGGTTTCAATCGCGCCTTCAGGATTTCGGTTAGCACGGGGAGGTCGCCCGGCGCCGTGCGGGCCATGGCGTGAATGTGCTCGCGAGTGCGTCTCGAGTAGTCCGACATGCCGGTTTCCGTATCGCAGCGCAGACATCTTGCCGCCTGCCGTTTGGCCGTGTCCCAGTCATAAGTCGTTTGGCTCTCCGCGCTAAGAGAATGCACTCCATCGAAAACCTGTTCCTCGCGGGCGAGTGTTTCCCAACGCGAATCCTGGATGAGGGGAACCCGGCGGGTGTTCCAGGAAATGCGATAAGGCTCGGGGTTCTCTCGCCCCTCAAGGAACGCATTGACGTAATAAGCGGCTCGATGGCCGTGATGAATTGCATAGACTATGGCCGAGGCCCCGAAAGCCCCGTCGCCGGCGGCAAACACCTTGGGGTCCCTGGTCTGCATGGTCTCGAAGTCCGCGTTGACCCGCCCTCGCTCCAAAATGCCCAGCCGCTCCAGTTCCGGGTTCTGAGCGGACAGGCCAATTGCAAGCAGGACCGTTTTTGCCTCCACCGTGCGGGTGATCTTCGGGTCGTATGCGGGATTGAAGCACCCGCTCGCATCGAAAACGGAAGTGCAGCGCACGAACTCAATGCCGGTTACGCTGCCGCCTTCATGAAGGATGTTCTTCGGCCCCCAGGAAGGATGGATCACCACCCCCTCCGCCAACGCCTCCTTCACCTCATGGTCCCACGCCGGCATCTGCTCGCGGCTCTCGAGGCAGAACAGTTCGACACCGCCGGCCCCTGCCCGCAGAGCGGTTCTTGCGACGTCGATTGCGACGTTTCCTCCCCCGACCACGACCACATTGCCTTCCAGCGAGACCTGTTTTCCCCCGTTGGCGTCCGTAAGAAAGCTGATTCCGCAAAGACCTTTCAACCCGGGTTGCTCGCCCGGCACTCCGAGGCGCCTGTCCTGCCATAAGCCGATCGCAAGCAATACTGCATCGTGTTTTGCCTTAAGTTCATCTAGGCCCACCTGTTCACCGAGCGCGCAGTTCAAGTGCAGTTGTATGCCGGGGCAGTGTTTGAGCATCCGGTCGATATCGCGCTCTACGAGCGAGCGGGGGAGCCTGAAGACCGGAATGCCATGGGTCATCATGCCGCCGAGGCTGTTGGACTTTTCGTAAACGTGAACTTCATAACCCGCTTCAGCCAGGTCTTGAGCGGCGGTGAGCCCCGCAGGGCCGCCGCCCACGATGCCGATGGTCTTGCTGCGGCTTACAGGGACGGGTGGCAGATATGCGTTGTCTTCCATCCGATCGGTGACGAATCTCTTCAGGTTGCGGATGGTCACGGCCCCGTCGCTCTCGCCGCGCCTGCACTGCGATTCACAGGGCATGGCGCACACGCGGCCGCAGACGGCGCCGAATGGATTATTCGCCCTGATCACATTGAAGGCTTCCTCGAACCGGCCCTGAGCGACAAACCCTACATAAGAGGGAATGTCCGTTCCAACCGGACACCCTCGCTGGCAGGGCGACGGAGTGTAATCAGAATCGTGGTGCTCGTCGTGATGTTCCTGAGATACAAAATTCTCAGCGTTTAGGTTTGACATGGCCGAACTGCTCCTCTTCAATTATCTCCGGTAACCTGGGTCGTAGGGCAGCCGCGTAAGCGCCGCCGCCTCCGGTGTCAGCGCCACAAGGTCTTTGCGGGACATTTGTCGAACATCCGCATAACCGTGCTCGCTAACGATGGCTGCCAGTTGCCACCGGACCGCTTCGAGAAAGCGGTGGATCTGGATAGCCCGTTTTTCGATGTCGAATCGCTTCGTATGTTCGGGGTCCTGCGTGGCGGCCCCTATTACGCAACTGCCGACGCTGCATTGCATGCAGGTAATGCAGCCGGCGGCTATGAGCATGGTGCTGCCGAAGGCCACCGCAGTCGCCCCAAGCGCTATAGCCTTTGCCGCATCGACCCCGTCCTTTATTCCTCCCATGAGTACGATGGGCATTCGACCGGCGCACTCTATCTCTTCAAGGCCGTCCAAAGCCTCCTGGAGACCAGAGATCGTCGGAATGCCTACATATTCCGCCACCTCGCTCCCCGCTGCGCCGGTGCCCCCCTGCATGCCATCCAGTTCAATGAAGTCGATGCCGTCTTTCAGGGCGATCTTGATGTCGTCGCGTATGCGCCCGGCGCCTAGCTTAATGCTGATAGGGACTCGCCAGCCGGTTGCCTCTCTGAATTCCTCGACTTTCATAATGAGATCGTCACCTCCGAGGATATCGGGGTGGCGCGAGGGAGACCGCAAATCCATACCTGCAGGAATGCCGCGCACAGCGGCGATTTCCTTCGTCAGCTTCTCCGCCATCAGTTGCCCGCCGAGCCCCGGTTTTGCGCCCTGCGAGATGTAGATTTCCACGCAATCGGCCCGCTTCATGTCATGGACGTTCCAGCCCAGGCGCCCTGCAAGGCACTGGGCGATCATCTGCCGCGCTTCCGCCCGCTCGGCGGACAGCATGCCGCCTTCGCCGCTGTTTTCCGAAATCCCCGATAGACGGGAGGCGATGCCGAGCGCGATTTTCATCTGCGCGCTGAGCGCTCCGAAGCTCATCGGGGCGATCATCACCGGCATGCTCAGGTCTAGCGGCCGCCCGCCGTGATTGTCTCCGATAAAGGTGCGCAAATTGATCTTCGAGATCACCTCGGGATCTTTTCCCGCGCCGGCGATATCCTTTTTGAACGCGATATCGGAGAAATGAGGCAGATGCCGCGAGGCGCCGTAGCCCCGGATTCTGTAGCGCCCGATCTGCGCCTTGACACGAATGTCCTCCTGGACTTTGACGTTCCAGTAGTCCTGCCCGGCGCCCGAAGAGAAGCTATAGAAGGGGAGTTTGCGCAGGCGGGGTTCGGCGGTGGCGTAGCGCAGGGTCTTGCCCGAGCAAACGATTTTCTTGAATGCGCCCCGGAATGGCAGGTCATAGCGGTCCAGGAACGTCATCACGCTTTCGATTTCCGTGGAAGAAGGATCGGCAAGCACGGCGTCATTGCCCAAGGAATCCACGTTGCCTCCAACGTAAATCTCCCCTCCCATCATGTCCTCGCCTACGCGCTCGCCTGAATTGCCGACTATTATGACCCGCCCGCCGTACATCATATAGCCTGCCATGAAGTTGGCGTTGCCTGCACAGCAGAGTGTCCCCTTCTTCATTACCTGCCCGGCCCTGGACCCTATGTTCCCCTTTACGACGATCTCGCCGCCGCGCATCCCCACCCCGGCAATGGCGCTTGCATTTCCCCCTACGACGATGGAGCCGCGCAGCAGGTTGTCGCCCACCCCCCAACTGACGTTCTTGTCCACTTGAAAATGAGGGCCGTCGCAAAGCCCGCCGCAGTAGTATCCGGCTGAACCCCGGATCCTTACCAGTATCGGGCTGATCAAACCGACGCCAATGTAGTGTTTCGCATCCGGATTGATGATCTCGGCGTTCTGGTGCGTGGCTCCGAAACCTCTAAGAGTCTCATTTAGTTTTCGAACCGGCGTTTGCGCCAAGTCAATCGTTACCATCTCGCTTCCCTTCCCCTGCTGGCTTTCTCTTTAGAGAGCGTCCATCCGGCAACATCGGATGAGACACCGGCGGTTTCCGGATGGAAACCGGTCAATGCCGTGCTCTGCCTCGACCACAGACCGCAGGTCAGTGGCGGCGGCTCTGTCGTGTCGAGAGCGCGGCCGGGAAATAACCTGTTCAACGCGACTTCTTCGGAAGCCAGGGCGATCATGTCATCGTCTTCGTATTTGACCATGGGTTTAGCCGCAAGCTTATCTTTTGCATAGCCGATGGAATCTTTTGTCGCAACGAGGTATGAAAACGTACCATCCAGGTCGTCGAGCGAACTGCGCAGCGCATCTTCCATGAGCACTCCCTGGCTCATCTTGCAGGCCAGGTAGACAGCGATCAGTTCCGTATCGTTTTCAGTGCGAAACTCCATGCCTCGACGTTCTAATCGCCGTCGCATAATCCAGTAGTTGGTTATCTGGCCGTTATGCACCGTGGCGACATCGGCAAAGCCGGTCGCCCAAAACGGATGAGCTGTCTCAGGATGCACGCCGGTTTCCGTGGCCAGGCGCGTATGCCCTATGCCGTGGCTGCCGTCGAATCGGCCGATGTCGTAGAGCTTTTGGAGCCCGTAAGGTTGACCGACATCCTTGATGATATCGAGGCTCGATCCTACGGAAACCAGATGGCCCACCCGTTCCACGGCGTAAGAGAATTGCTGGACGTGACCTGAGTATTTGACGACCACCCCGTAGGTGCAGCCAATGGCTTCATCCTCGACAATCTCCGCTCCGTGCCGGGCCAGCCCCTCCCGAATCCGCGCGATATCCTCGCTCTGCCCTGCGCCCCGGTTGACAAAGAACCGCAGCCGCAGCCGTCCTTCCTTCGGTTCTTTGTAAAGGGCCCAACCCGCTGAATCGGGACCACGGTGCCGGCATGCATCCATCATCTCAGTCAGCGCCTCACCGGTGGTCATGCCCAGGTTGGGTCGTTTGCCATTCTTAAAAAGGATCCCGGCGATACTGCACATTGAAGTCTCCTCTAATTTTCAAAGATGTGTCTCCACCTGAATCAACTGTTTCTCGCATCGAAGGCCGCAAGCGGTTGAGAGCACAGTGTGCGCCGCCGCTCTTGAGTAAACCTCTTATGCAAATAATGTTCCTATGATGAAAATCAGAAAAGCTTCCCCCTTGGAGCAGCCCTTGAGGGACGGGTGAGAGTTTTTAAAAAGACGGCAATTTAGGGCGTGCAAGAAGGTGTTGGAAAAGAAGGGCGAGGTCTATTCTTCGAGTATTCGGGGATAAACGAAGATGGAGAGGAATTTCGCAGGCAATTCAATGAGATTTTCCGGTCCATGAAAGGCTTCGGCATCGAAAAAAAGAGAGTCTCCGGGGCTCAATTGGTAAACCTGGCTGCCATGGCGGTATCCGACTTTGCCCTGAAGCATATAAATGAATTCCATGCCGGCATGGTGGAACGTCGGGAACGCCTGGGATTCTTCAGTTAGAGTAATGAAATAAGGCTCAATGGCGGTGCTCTTGCCAACGGTATGGCCGAGAAGCTCATATTGATGCCCGGCCCTGGAACCGCGGCGCTCGATCTTCAGCCCTTCTCCCGCTCGAACGAAAGTGGCGTCTCTTTGCTCCTCGAACTGCCGGAAAAAGGCCGTAACAGGGACCTGAAGGGCGGTTGAAAGGGCCTGGAGCGTCGCAAGGGAAGGCGAGGCAATGCCGCGCTCAATCTTCGACAACATGCCGGCTGACAACCCTGTAAGCCTTGAGAGTTCCATCACAGTCATGTCGAGTTTTTTTCGAAAAGCCCGCACTTCACGGCCAATGGCCGACTCGAGGCTGCTTTGGCCGGCGCCTGAGTTGGTGAGAAGTTCCAGATGATTTTCCTGGGGGAGTTGCGAACGGTCTTCAGTATAAGATTTCAACATCTTAGGAGTTTAAAATCCCTTTTAAAAGGCTTTTCCGATATTAGTAATTTAATAACACACGCGCGCAGCGCGAGTCAACTTTAGACATTGCCGCTGCGGCGTGTATTCAAGAGCAAACCAATTAGTTCATTTTTGTGCCACAATTTGATCGTTTCTAAATAGCCAAGGCGGTCCTCGTTATTCTGATCCGGTTCATAATTGTTGCAAAAAGGAATACATGAACAAAAATGTTCCATTCATGATCCTTTTTTCTCGATGATGAAGCATTTTCCCCGCGCTTTCACTGCGCGAGCAGCGCTTTTCCATTTTTTCCGCCCATACACTTACAAAGACCTAACAGACATACCACCTATGCTCTGGCTGCGTCCAGCTTTGCCCCGGCATCTTCGGCGTTCGATCGTTTTCAATAGACCTCGGGCATAGTTCTTGAATTTACTCCATGGCAAAATAATTGACTGTCAGTCAAAACGATGGGTGCGCTATGAGAAATTTGTACGCGGGATGGAGAACATCCTGACGGGCTCATCTCTTTCCTGAATTTCTCCATGGTGAAACGGCAGCTCAAGCTCAGTCTGTCACCAAAAGAGTCAGGTAGCCCAACTAAGCATCTGAAGCCGGACAGGACGCCGAAATCTCAGACACTAGTTCATTCGAGAAAGGAGAAAGGGAAGTGGAACCGAGAGCCACTCAGGCAAGCGTCAAGGAAAAGATGAAGGAAGATGGGATCGAGTTCATCCTGGCCCAGTTCGTGGACATCCACGGATCCGCCAAGGTGAAGCAGGTCCCCGTGGAATGTTTTGACGACATTGTGGAAGATGGGGCAGGGTTTGCGGGAGCGGCCGTATGGGGTGTGGGACAGGGACCGCATAACCACGACCTTATGGCTCGCGCCGATGTCGATACCTACCAGCAACTTCCCTGGAAGGAAAATGTAGCCCTGTTCAGTTCCAACCTCTATGTGGACGGCGAACCTCATCCTTACTGTCCACGCGGGAACCTGCTGCGCATTACGAAGTTGTTTGCCGATGAGGGATACGTTCTTAACGGCGGCTTTGAACCGGAGCACTTTCTCGTTGTGCGGGATGGAAACGGCGGGATTAAGATCTGGGACCCGGCAGGAATAGACACACTTTCGAAGCCCTGCTACGATTTCAAGGGCATGTGCCAGGCCATGGATTATTTGCAGGACGTGATCCGTTGCGGAAACCGCATGGGCATGGGTATCTACCAGAGCGATCACGAGGACGCCAACGGGCAATACGAGATCAACTTCGGCTGGACCAACGCTCTTAAGGCCTCGGACCGCTTGACCGTCTTTCGGATGATGACATCCCAGATCGCCGCAAAGTATGGTTGTTTCGCCACTTACATGGCCAAACCCTTCGCCGACAAGACGGGTTCCGCAGCCCATCTTCACTTTCATGTCGCCGATGCCGCCAGCGGGAAGAACCTTTTCCCCCTTGAGTCCGGAGCAAAAGATCCCAAGGGTCTCGGACTTTCAAAGATTGCTCTCCATTATATTGGGGGATTACTGAAGCATATTTGCGCCCTCACAGCGGTTGCCTCACCCACCGTGAATTGCTATAGGCGCATCCAAAGCGGAGAATGCGTCTTCTCCTGCACTTCCGGGTATACCTGGACCCCGGCGTTTGCCTCCTACGGTGACAACAACCGGACCCAGCTCTTGCGATGTCCGAACTGCAACCGCTTTGAGGACCGATCCATCTCGGCCGCCGTGAATCCCTACCTCCTGACCGCCGTTCACATCGCAGCAGGTCTTGACGGCATCAAAAATGAGATCGATCCGGGCGACCCGTTTATGGGGATCAATCTCTACGAAATGCCTTATGAAGAACGCCGCAGCCGTGGATGTGAGTTGCTGCCTCAAAATCTTTTTGAAGCCGTGACAGCGCTTGAGGCGGATGAAGTAGTCAAAGCGGCGCTCGGTCCAATTGCCGATGAGTTTATCCGGCTGAAAAAAGGTGAGTGGGGCGAATTTATGCGCAACCAGGTAACTCCGTGGGAAATAAAGCGCTATCTCACCATGCTTTAGGCGATTGTGCCGGAAATGTGCAACGCAGGAAATGCTTTTGCGAAGGAGGTAAGAAAATGAGTCTGTTGAACGCAGAAGGTAAGTTTACCTATCATACCGCACAGTTGAATCGGCACATCGACTGGAAGGGAGCATTTGTGATCGGTCTGGCAGGGACCATCCTGGTGACCGGGGTTACCGGCCCGGTTTTGGCAGGATTGGGCTCGGCTGCAATCCCAAATTTCATCATTACCACCATTGCCGGTTTTTTCCTCTGCCTTTTTCTGGCAGAACTGGCCGCCATGTTTCCCGACAGGACCGGCGGCCCTCCCGGCTACGCCTACATGGGGTTTTTGAAGTGGCCCAGGGCCGCTAAACACATCAATGGAGGCACCGCATGGGCATACTGGCTGGGGTGGAATCCCGTCATCGCCGTAAACATGCTGCTGGTCGTTACATACGTAAATGCCCTGGCAAAACCCTTCGGGTATGAATTCAATCCCATTTTGCTCGGGACGATCTTAACGGTTGGGCTTTATATCATCGCTTACATGGGAATCAGGCCCGGGGCCGTGTTCTCGGTCGTTCTCGCCGGACTCTGTATTTTTCCCCTCGTAATTCTTGCCGTTGCCCCATTTCTTTTCAAACCCGCACTGCTCAACTGGGATAACGTCATCCCGGTCAACGTGCTGGGAGATTCCATGTGGTCCACGGTAGGCATAATGCTCTTCATGCAGTACGCCTTTCTGACGACGTGGAATTCAATCGCCATGGAAGCGGCGGCATGCTACATCGCAGAATGCAAGAATCCCAAGAGGGATGCTCCTATTGCAATGATCCTCGAGGGCGCCCTTGGCGTCTTCATTTATACTATGGTCCCCTTGTCTTTCCTGCTGGTTTTGGGCGCCAAGACGATAGCCCAGGACCCGTACGCCATGTTTGTCGATTTCGTCAATCCCATATTCGGCCCAGCCGGCGTCTGGGTGGTGACGGTCATGCTGCTGGCGGCCCTGCTCCTGTCGGCCCTTAACGCCATCATGGGCAGCGCCCGCTCTCTATATCAGATGTCCCTGGACGGCCAGACCCCGCGAATCTTTGCGCACGTCAACAAGCACAACGTTCCCGATTTCTCCATGGCCGTAAACGTCATTTTGAACATCTTTCTGATGGCCATCGAAACGCCCGCCTTCATTATGGTAGCTTCCAACGTCGGGTACGTAGTCTCGTTCGTACCCGTCTTGATCGGCTACTTCCTGCTGCGTCAGGATCATCCTGAATACGAACGGCCTTTCAGGCTGCCCGAGTTCTTTAAATACATCGCCCTGCTCCTCGCTTTCTTATTCTTCGTTGTATGGGTTTGGGGCGGCCCGCTCTGGGGTTGGCAATATTATGGCCTTGGCTGGCTGATCATGCTGTCGTATATTCCACTGTATCTGTATCGGACCAGGTTTGAGGACAAGCGGATCGAACAGGTGGCATAGAAGCCAAGGCTGGAGTTCGCTGAAAACGTTAACGCCATGGGTGGAGAATCGCGTGCGGCTTGAGCCGCAGTTAAACAGCGAGACGCTTATGTTTACGAAAATATTGATGCCGACGGATGGGTCTCCCTGTTCTTTTGCAGCGGCTCAGTACGCACGCGATCTGCTCAAAATGAATTCGTCGGCGCTGCTGACCATTCTCCATGTTCGCCGGAAGCCCGAGCACACTTATCGGGTTTACCGGTGGACCGAGGTTGAAGTCCCGTTTAGCGAAGAGGTGAAGAGGCGCATCTGCGAGGCCGAGGAACGCTTCCTGAGCCAAACTGAAAAGGTCTTCGGCGATGCCGGATTCGTGACGGATACCGATTTGGTGGTCGGCGCCCCGGCTGAGGAAATCTGCGATTACGCCGAAAAAGGAGGCTACGACCTGATAGTGATGGGCTCGCACAGCGCAGGCGAAGTCAAAAGCGTGTTTGCCGGAAGCGTCAGCCACCATGTCGTGCATTTGGCCAAGTGCCCGGTTCTCATCGTAAAGGGGTAGTTCGGGGATTGCGAACCCGCGATGTGCGGGGGCACTAAATCTTTCGCGCGAGACAACTGAGAATTATGGAAAGGTTTGATTTGACCTTGGAGGCGTTGTGATGGGCGGCTCGAAACCCGGAGAGCATTACACGCCTGAGAGTTTGGAGGCATACGGACTTTCCGACAAGGGCAGTGTTCGCCTCAATAACGAGGATTATTTCGGCTATTACATACCCGCCGATGTCGGGCTGAAAGAAAAAAGGGGCAGCCTGTTCGCCGTTTCGGACGGCGTAGGCGGAAGCGCTGCCGGAGAAGCCGCCAGTGCGGAGGCTGTCAATGTTCTGCTCCAGGAATACTACTTCAGCCGTCATTCCGATAGAGCGCCGGAGAGGTTAAAAGACGCATTCCACTGTACGGCGTTGCATGTCTATGATTTATCGGTCTCACACTCCTCCGCGCGCAATATGAAATGCACATTGACGACCCTCCTGGTGATGCAAAACCATTTCTTTATCACACACGTCGGCGACTCCAAGATATTGCTTTTGCGCAATGGTTCCATCATACAATTGACTAAGGATCATAACCTCGTGGGGAAACTCCTGCGGCTGGGATTGATAACGGCAGAGGATGCGCGCAGCCACCCCGATAGAAATATCCTCCTGAGGGCGGTTGGCGAAGGCCCCTTGTCAGTGCCGGATTTCAGCTCCGGGACCCTGCAACCGGGAGACCTGTTCTGTCTGATAACCGATGGGATTTTAGAACATGCGGCAGCCGAAGAGCTCAAGGCGTTTCTCCTTGAAAAGGGTCCTTCTCGAGAGGGACTGGCCCAATTGATAGCCGAACTCAACAGACGCGGCGGCTGTGACAACATGACCATCCTGACGGTTAAAGTGAACAGGGTTCCCTGTTGACACGGTAATTGAAGCAATCGGTTTCGGGTCTCAAACCGGCGAAAGCGCCGTTTAATGTTTCTTTAGAAGCACGAATAACAGCATAACGAGGATGATGACCGATGTGATGACGACGATCACCTGCAGGGTGTTTCGCTTGGTGGGAAGAGGGACATTCTGCTCGGTGGGAAGAGCAGTCATAACCAACGGAGGATCAGGTTCATCGATCCATCTCAGGTCCGCGTTTTCAGGGTGGCGCAAGTCATTAGCCATCTCTTGGGCGGAATCATAGCGTTCCTGCTTCCGCCGCCTCAGCGCTTTGCGGATCGCAGCCCAGATTCCAGGATGCAAATCCGGCAGTATCAGCGGCAGGGGCTCAGGAACTTTTGTCATATGTTGGTTCATAACGGCCAAAGGACTGTCACAGGTGAACGGAGGAGATCCGGACAGCAGTTGATAGGTCAGACAGCCGATGGCGTAAATATCGCTCGCGCCGCCGCCGCGCTCTCCCCTGATTTGTTCGGGCGACATGTACTCGGGGGTACCCATAAGACCTGAAAAACCCCGCCATGTCACCCGCGGAGCGCCTTCCATAAGGGCTATGCCGAAGTCGACGATTTTCAAACGGCCATCTTGGGCAAACAACAAATTCTCCGGTTTCAAATCACGATGATACACGCCTTTCCGATGGCAGTAGTGCAGCGTATCGAGCAGATTCGCCACCATCTCTATGGCCTGATCGACCGGGAACCTTCCCTTATCATTGAGAAGTTTTGCCAAAGACCTGCCCTCGACATATCTCGAAACCAAATAAGGGGGATTTCCTTCTGAAAGCGCCAGGGCCACCGGTACGTCGGGGTGGTTCAATAACTTGCCGATCTCCATTTCCCGTCTGAAACGTTCACGAACAGCCAAATCTTCCATTTGATCAGGATAAGGAATTTTAATCACGACCTTTTCACCGGTTTGAAAGTCTTCGGCCAGGAAAACGTTTGCGAATCCTCCACGGCCTAAGGCAAGGAGTATCTTGTATCTGTTTTCAAAAATCGATCCTATTTCCGGCATATCTCTGCACTTCCTCCAAAAACGGCAGCCGCAACACCGGCATGAAAACGGCATTGCCGTGAACAGGCTAAGGCGTGAACAGGCTAAGGCTTGAATGCTTCAACGCCTTCGGTGCGCCTCAACCTTCAGCTTAGCCGATATTTTGAGGGTATGCCACGGTAAAACCAGCCATCTCTGCGGGAAAATGAGGCAAAAGGCATTCAATGGACATCTTAGAATTATCTTGTTTGACCATTTTCCATTAAAGAGTTTTTAGGGTATATCCGATTCATCTATTGGCGGCGAACTTGCTGAGGGCAGCTTTTTGCAAAAATTCGGCAAGTCCGGAAACCTGGCCGGACAATGACCGTGATGTTCCACTCCAAAATGGGGAGATCGTATTTACATGGATTCTGAAAACTTCAGGCAATATGCTTCCGAACGAAGAAGGGTCAAGACTTCCGTTCTTCCCTTACGGCTGCTGGGAGCAATTGCCCTTATCCTGGCGATTTGCGGCAACGGCGGCTGCATTGCGACACGGCTGAAGGCCACCTCGAACCGGCCGGTCAATGCAAGCATGGAAGTGTTTGTCCGCGCCTCAATCGAACAACACTCGATGGATAGTGTTTGCCTATTCCCCTTCACCTCACCCCCTGAGATAGCCGCAGCCTCGGATTATCTGACGACCGCTTATCAGACCAGGCTTGTCCAAAAGGGCCCTTTTCGGGAGATCAGGACCATGGCTTCTGAGGTCAAGTCCGATTCGGAAGCATTATGGCGCGCCAGAAACGAGGGATGCACACTCGCAATGCGCCCATCGCTCATCTATATGATGGACGGGAGTGGAGCTATGCCTACAGAGCTTGTAGTACGCACCCGTATACTGGATGCGCGCACGGGTCAAGTGCTCTGGGACATCAAACAGACCGCGCTGTCCGAACCGGGTTACGATATCGATCTTACTTGGAACACCATCACGGGCGAGCCCGCCCAGAGGCGCCGCGTGATGACCGATTGTCTAGCCCTACGTTTCGCCGAATACCTGCTTAAACCGCTCGTGCAAGAGCAGTAGGAAGCAACAGGGTCTCCGGCCATAGTACAACAATAGACACCAGGGTTCAGTGGAGACAGCGATGAGTTCAACAACGGGAGAGATACAGCCGGTCGCAAGTGTGGCAAGGGTCGCCCCGGAGACCCAGCTCAAAGAGGTCCAGCCAGTGCCCCCCGTCACCAGGACCGAAGGCGGCAGCGCCACAAAAGCCGGGGATTTTGGAGCAAGCAGCGGCGCCAACTTTCCGGCGCCTTCCCCGGAATTTTCCGCTGAAGTCGTCCAGCAGTTACAATCTTTCCTCAAGGAGAACATGGGCATCGAGCTCAACTTCATCGCGGGCGCGGAAGGCAGGACCGTAGTCGAGGTCCTGGACAGCAAGACGGGCAAGGCGATCCGCCGGATACCGCCCGAAAAGATTTCCCGCTTTCGCGACAAGATCGAAAAGCTCAGGGGCATTCTATTTGATGGCAACGCTTAGGACCTTATGGTAGATTAAAACAATGAAGACGACGCCAAAATCCGACACGGCCGTACGGGTCCTGGTGGCCGATGACGATGAGATATTCCTCGAGATTCTAGCCGAAACGGTCGAAGAAGCCGGAGCGGCAGTTGAGCTTTCCCCCGACGGCCTGGCCGCTCTCGAACAGTTGTCGCTCGGCGATTTCGATATCCTTATCTCGGACCTGAACATGCCACGGATGGATGGTTTGACCCTGTTAAGACAGGTTAGAGCGCTCTATCCCCACATTCTGAGCATTCTGATAACCGGATTCGGAAGTCTGGAGTCGGCCATACAGGCCCTGAGGCTTGGAGCTTACGACTATATACAGAAGCCTTTCATGGTGGAGCAGGTGGCTGTAACGATCCGAAACGCCGTCGACCGGGTCAGGAGCTATAAGGAGAGGGCGTCGCTGCTTCTGCAAATAGAAAATCTGCACAGGAAGATCTGTTCTCTTGAAGGAAAACACTATTCGGGATCCAAGGTTTACGACAGCTCGGGCAATCTGATAAAAGGACCTCTGCTGGCCGGTCTATCGGCATTTCGGCCCGATGCTTTTCTGGAAAAACCGCAGGGAAATCCGAATCGGGCCATTGTAGCCCTCGAAGCGCTCAAGGGTCTCAAGCGCGACGGAGTAATTTCAGATTCAGAACTGCACAAACTCAAGCAGCTCATTATTACCAGGATAGAGTCCGGCAGGTTATGAAAATTTTGATTGTGGAAGACGATGTAATGCTCGGTGAGCTTCTGCAGGAACGCCTGCTGCGTCTGAAACACGAGCGAGTGCGGGTTTGCCTGACTGGAGTCGAAGCCTTTCAGGTGCTCAACGAAGAAGCATTCGATTGTGCGTTTGTAGATCTGCGCCTGCCCGACATGGACGGGCTTCAGCTTCTGACCGCAATAAAGGAGCACGATCACGGACTTCCGGTAGTAATGATGAGCGGTTTTCCAACAATGGACCACACGATCGAGGCCATGCGCAAAGGGGCTTCGGATTTCCTCACCAAACCGTTCACACTCCAGGATGTAGCTCTCACACTGCAGCGCATCATGAAGGAAAGGCAACTGCTTCTGCAAAATCTCAGCCTTCAGCTCGAAATCCAGGCGCGCAAGGAACTCGAGCAGGTAAACCGCAAACTCGAGAGCAGAGTTGACGAGCATAGCAGGCTGTTTCAGATTTCAAAGGAGATAGACGAAATCCACTCGAGCGAGGACCTTTATCCTCGAATCGTCCACCTTGCGTCCTCACTCGAATCGGTCGAAAAGGTAAGCTTTTTCCTGGCGCCCCAGGACAGAAGCAGCCTTGTGGGTATGGCCAACTGCGGATGGAAACCCGGTGATTCCTGGCCTCAAAGGATAGAGATCTCAGAGGAGAGGAGGCAGGAATTGCTTGGAAATTGCGCAACTCATGCCGTCATAGGTCCCGAGGAAATCCAACGCTCTTTTAAAAACGCGCCGCAAACGGACAGTATCCTTTCCTGCTGGCCGATGCGCATCCGTGGGGAGCCATTCGGCCTCCTGATGGCTTTCCACAACGACGGCAGCCGATCGAGGCCGTCAGAAGAAACGCGGCTTCTCGATTTCCTCATCACAAAGGCATCTTTGGCCGTCGAGAATATGGCGCTTTACGAAAGCCTGGTGAGCAACTTTTATGGAATATTGAAATCGCTCGTTAATGCGCTGGAAGCCAAAGATCTGTATACCGGAAAACATTCTGAGAGAGTAACCCGTTATGCGACCGATGCAGCCCGAATCCTTGGCTGCTCGGGGGCTCAACTCGAGACCTTGGAGACCGTGGGCTATCTTCATGATATCGGCAAAATAGGGATTTGCGACAGTATTTTGAATAAACCGGGACCCCTGTCCATCGATGAGTACGAAACTGTAAAAAAACACCCTTCGATTGGGGATTCGATCGTGTCGGAGTTGGGTCTGAGCCCCGAGGAAAGGTCCATAATAAGACATCATCACGAACGGTGGGACGGGGCCGGCTACCCTGACGGCCTGACCGGTGAACAGATCCCTTTGCTTGCAAGAGTATTGAGTGTCGCCGACGCTTTTGACGCAATGACGTCAAAACGGGCCTACCGCAACGCCATGTCGCGCGACCAGGCCCTCGCCGAGCTGTTGAAAAACCGCTGCAAGCAGTTTGATCCGTCCGCACTGGACGCATTCCTCGAAGTTGCGGAAAAGCTCTCGGCCGACGAGGACAAATCCAAATGATGTTCATTATTTGATAATCGCAAAAGAACGAAAAGCATGCCAGCCTCAAAACCCTCAACGAGTGAACAAACCCTTATCGAACAATGCATCCGAGCTTTGCATGAAAAGGACCGGTCCAGTTACTCGGGCAAGTTTGTCCAGGGGTTTGTGCATAACGCCAATGGACCACTTCAGAACCTCACCATGCTCACAGAGATGCTGATATCCGGTGTTGACTTTCAGGATCGCTTATTCAACAGCCATGCCGATGAAAGCGAGAAATGGTCCGATCTTCTGGGCAAACAGCGAAAACGACTGACTCAGATGCGCGAACAAATATCCAATATGGCCGCAGACTTGCGCGAATTCATGCAGCTTTATGAAATTGAACGATGCGGAACAGAAATAGACATTAATGCTGTTCTGGCAAGGATGGCGAAAGTGTTTCGGTCCGACCTGTTCTTCAAGCACCAGGTTAAGTCGGAACTGCGCCTGGCAAAAAACCTTCCCCACATAAAGGCCCTCGGCAGGGACTTCGTTCCAGCCGTATTCCACCTTTTCCTGAACGCCGTCACAGCCCTCAAGGAAGCTCCAAAAAAGGAATTGATCGTTGAATCCTGCGTGCAGGCCGGGGAGATAGTGGTCAGAATAACCGATTCAGGTTTCGGGCCGCCTGAAGAGTTGCACCCGGACGTCCTTTTCGACCTGTTCGAATCGAGATGGCAGAATCTTGACAATCAAGGCGTCTCCTCCGTGCAACATCTCGGATTTGGACTCTATGCGGCAAGGCAGCTCCTTCTGCCCTACGGGTTTAGCGTCAGCCTTGAAAGAACCGGCGAGGCGACTTCAGCCCTAATACGCATGCCTCTGCAAAATAAACCGGCATAAAATTCCACCCGCCGGAAATTCTTTCCCCGATCCGCCTTTTCGTTACGGCTGCCGGAGGCCGGGAGGCAGGGCTCCCAAGCAGTCAGGCTGCGATTCCCAATCTGCAAACTCCCGGCTTTAAATAATCAGGCCCCGGGCCTTCGGATTTTCGCCTTCCACCCTCCAATTTGCCTCTTTTGGCAAAGTATTTGCTTAAGATTTTTTCGACTGTAAATTCTATTCTGTTTTTTCTGAAGGGAGGTTGACTGAAGCCCTATGAGAATAGATGAGATCCAGAGCCAGCAAGCCATACAGGAGAGCAAGCAGTCAAAAGGGCCCCAGGGCTCCGGTCGTGACGACGCCTTCGCCCTGCTGCTTCAGAGTGAGATAGCGGGGCCGGGCGAAGAGACTGCTCCGGGTGGCGCCGTTTGCGCGCCAATAAGCCTGACCGATCTTGGGATCCAATCCCTGAACGACAATTCAGCGCAGGCTTCCGAAGTGTCCCAGGCGATCTCGGCCGTCGACGGCGTTCTTTCACAGTTCGACTCTTTGAAAAATGCGCTGCAGGCAAACAAGTCTCCCAAGGAAATCAATGCCCTTATCGAACAGCTCAACACGCAAATTGCCGGTATGGACGATAAAATGAGCGGGCTTCCCGCTAATCATCAGTTGAGCGACATGGCCGAAGAATTGAAGGTCACCGCATATATGGAATCGGTTAAATGGAAGCGGGGCGACTATTTGTAAGATCCCAGGGGCAGATGTTTCACACGTGACGGAGCTAACATGAAAGGCGCAGCGTTTCTCTTTATTGTCCTCATTTCGGCCCTCCTGCTTGCGGGATGGCGGACGCCCATAGCTTCCAGTTCGGAGGGAGCCGGAACGTTATTGAAAATTCAAAACCCTGGAAACCGGATCAGTCCGCCTCCCCGCCAGCTTCTGGCGGACCGCACCGATACGAAAGACGCCATTATACTTGGCACAGATCCCGAAATGGACCGGGCAATGGAAGAACAGGCAAGGAAGGAACAGGAAAAGGAAGATAAAGCATGGAATATGCTGCAGCATATGTATATTGATAGAGATATCGGAAGAAGACCTAAAACTACCCAGCCGGACAACGCGCCACAAAAATAAGGCGGTCCTGTTTTAGCGGCCCCCCCATTCAAACTACCGTAGTCCACAACCAAAAATACAGTAAATCCCCCACTTTTAGTCGTACCTGAAGACCTTAGAAGAGGAGAGAAGAGGAAATGCGTCCATTTTCCATTTTTCGCTTTACGCCAATTAATCTGACACGAGGTTTGCTCATGGATCAAAGTGAGGGAAGTAATAGCTTCCCGTGGTCCGAATGGATGGAATCAGCGGCCGGCCTGTGGCTCTCCGCCGCCCAAAGCTGGCAGGAATTGTCCACTTCCCTGGCTGGTTGTTCTCGCGCCGAGGAATGCATTCAGGCGTCGCTATCGATCTGGCGGACCTTTCTGCTGGCGTGGACAGGGGTGCAAGGCCCCGCAGCAAAAGAGTCCCAGCAACCCTCTTTTAACATGATCGAGGGGATTATGCAGGTGATGGGGCCTGGGGGGCTTAGCCAGGAACTATTCAAGTGGCTGTGGAACAAAGGTGAAGCCAACGGCCACGGTTTCGAAAAGTTCCAGCACGAGGCTGTCAAGGCATGGACGGCCATTCACGAAAAAGGAATTCAGCCCCTGCTGAAAATCCCCCAGGTTGGACTGACGCGGGTTCACCAGGAAAAAATCAATCGGCTTGCCGACAAGTTCAGTGGATATCAGGCGGCCGTTTCGGAATTTCAAATGTTGCTCACTGTTCCCATGGAAAAGTCGTTTGCCGATTTGAAGGAGGAACTCGAGAAACTAAGGCAAAAAGGCGAGTCGGCAGAGGATTTTAAAGTCTACTACGGAATATGGATCAAGATCCTCGAGAATCATTATATGTCGCTGTTCAGATCGCAGGAATACCGCTTGGCCCTTTCCCGGCTGCTCAATGAGACGGCGGCTTTCAGGATAAGGGGAAACGATGTGCTAATGGAGTTTCTCGAGTTTCTTCCGATTCCCACCAACAAGGAGATGGATGAGTTCTATAAAGAACTCTACACGCTTAAAAAGCAGACTAAAGAGGCCGCTAAGAAAATCAGCAAACTGGAATCCGCCCTGGCGAAAAAGGATGTCCAATGAACCCTTTTGAAATGCCTATCAACGATATCATGACCAAGTGGCTCAAAGGCATCGAGAAGTCCCGCGAGCACCTCCTCAAATCCAACGAGGTGCTGCTAGGCCTGCTTGATACGGACATTGCCAAGACGCCCTATGACGTTGTCTACCAGGAAGACCGCATCAAACTCAAACATTACCATCCGACTTCGGACAAACAGGTCAAGACACCGCTGCTGATAGTCTACGCCTTGATCAACCGTGAGACGATGCTCGATCTGCAACCGGGAAAAAGTGTAATAGAACACTTCATGAATATGGGAGTCGATGTTTACATGATCGATTGGGGTTATCCTACCCGAAAAGACCGTTACCTGACCATTGACGACCATGTGAACGGATACATGGACAATGTGGTTGATTTCATACGCGACCGGCACGGGATCCAGAACATCAACCTTATGGGAATATGCATGGGGGGAACATTTTCGATCATCTATTCGGCCCTGCATCCGGAAAAGATAAAGAACCTCGTCACCACGGTGGCGCCGAGCAATTTCGAGACCGACCAGGGGCTTTTGCATATCTGGATGAAGGAAATTAACCTGGGAAGGATAATCGATGCGTATGGCAACATGCCGGGGGACCTTCTCAACCTGTGCTTTCTGCTCCTCAATCCCGCGCGGCTGGTGATCGACAAGTACATCAGTTTTTTTGAAAACATGGACAATAAGGAGTTCATCGAAAACTTCGTACGCATGGAAAAGTGGATCTTCGACAGTCCGGACGTTCCCGGCGAAACTATTCGGCAGTTTATCGAGGATTGTTATCAAAAGAATCTGCTGATTCAGAGCAGGATGGAAGTCGGGGGAAACCGGGTCGATCTGAAAAATATCACCATGCCTTTGCTGAATATTTACGCCAAGTATGACCACCTGGTCCCGCCTGGCGCCTGCGATTTGCTTACAAGCAAGGTGGGAACCCTGGACATCGAGGACGTTTGCCTCGAAACCGGCCATATCGGGATCTACGTAAGCTCCAAATCTCAGAAACAATTTGCGCCCAAGATCGTCGAGTGGCTAAAGCAAAGAGAAGGCGCCCCGGAGAGAGCATCAAACATCGATGCTGAAACCGTACCGGCAAGACCTGAATCGAGCCAAGCGGCTTTAAAAGCCGAACCTGTAGCGGAGCGCCCGCCGCACAGAAAGCTGAGGACCGGTAAAACCGCCGCCGCATCAAGAGCTTTGCCGAAAAAGAAAAAAGCCCCCGCGCAAACCATGGCCTCCGCCTGAAAAGAAACGAGGCAAGCAGCGGTTTGCGTCAGAAACCGGCAGCGCTTTTGATGTTGAAAAAAATTATAGTTCGGCCTCCAGCGCGTCTTCTATGACCACCTCGAGCTCCGCCAGGACGATTTCTTTGATGGACATTGCATGGACTTCCGGCAGGGTCGCCGTGACAAGTGTGGGGTCGGGCCTTAGGCTCAGGCCTGTTTTTGCGCACACCTGATCGGCTATGCGCACGACCATGAGCAGCGAGTCTGCGCTGTCAAACTCCTCATCGTGATGATGTTTCGCCACGTTGCAGTAAATCTCCGGAATGCTCCACTCGTTCATAAGGGCATATCCCTGCTCGACGTGCATGGAATCAAGTATCTCAAGAACGAAGGGCTCCGAGATCTCGAAATCCTGATTCTCAGCTCTTATCGTTTCGAGAACCCTGAGGAGAAGCAGCTTCCCGATATCGTGGAAAAGACCCGACAGAAAACCTTCGTCCGCCAGTTCCGGGTATCCGGTTTTGCGCAGCAGCCATTGCGAGCCCTTGCCGGTCGCCAACGCGTGTTTCCAGAGGACCAGGAGGTAGCGGCTTATGAAGGGATCATGCGAGAGGTAGTACTCCTTTTGGCTGCCTGCAACAAGGCAGTTGTACACCTGGTTGACGCCAAGGCGCATGATTGACTCTCTTATAGTGCGCACCCTGTTCAAACCCGCAAAAAACGCTGAATTTGCAAGCTTGAGCATCTGGCCGGCCAAGGTCTGGTCCTTGGTGATAATTGCCGCAATGTCATTGATCGAACTGTTTTCATCGGCCATTTTCTCATAGAGTTCCTGAGCCACCTTGGGAAATACCGGCAGATTCAGCGTCTCTGAGGCCGCGTATTCTTCCACCATGTCCAACAGCGAGATACTCTTCTTCTGCATTTTCATTGCTCTGTGCCTAGAAGGCGTCTAAGTTCGAAGACCGGTCGGGGTTTGCCCACACGCGGAAGGGACCTGAATATCTCCTGAAAGGTGGTCACTCCGTTTGCGGCTTTCATAATTCCATCTTCGAGAAGGGTTATGAGACCTGACGTTTCCCTGCTGATTCTTCTTATATCGTAGGAAGTGGCTTTATTCAGAATGGCGTCCTTGACCGGTTCGTTCAAAACGAGCAGTTCAAATACGCCCACACGTCCCTTGTATCCGGTGGAACGGCACTGTGCACATCCACGCCCCGCTTTGAAGCTTGCTCCTTTTACATCGTTCATGGTGTAGCCGAGCCGACGCAAATCCGTAGGCTGAGGCATATAAGTCTCTGCACAACTGGGGCATACTTTTCTCAGAAGCCTTTGAGCGAGCACGCAGACCACGGTGGAAGAGATCAGGAACGCTTCGATGTTCATATTCAAAAGACGTATCAGGCCCCCGACGCTGTCTTCCGTATGGAACGTGCTGAGCACCTTATGTCCAGTTAGAGAGGCCTGAATGCATGTTTCCGCCGAAAACCTGTCGCGTATCTCTCCGACTACTATGATGTCCGGGTCCTGCCTGACCACGTGCTTTAGGCTCTCCTCAAAGGTCAGGTTTATTTTGGGGTCTATCGAGCATTGAGCTATCCCCTCAATCACTAGTTCAACCGGGTCTTCAACCGTTATGATACTGGTGTCCACACTTTCGAGATAGTTAATCGAACTGTAGAGGGTGGTCGTTTTCCCGGACCCCGTTGGCCCCGTTATAAGGATAACGCCGCTCGGGACATCCAGCGCGTCGAATTTGAACCTCTCGAGCATCTTGGGATACATCCCGGTTTCATTCAGGCTCACGAGCAGCCCTCTTCTTCCCAGCAGCCTCAGGACTGTCTTCTCGCCCCACACTGTAACGAAGAAGGAGACCCTGACATCCAGGGAAACCCCAGTCCGTGAGTCCTCGTACTCTATCCTGCCACCCTGGTGCCGCCTCCTTTCAGCTATGTCAACCTTTGACATGATCTTCAGCCGGCTTGTTATCGGAGGCCCCATTTGCAGGGGGAGGTCCCTTTGGTGGACCATGACGCCGTCGATGCGAAACCGGACGCGGACCCTGTCTTTCATGGGCTCAATATGTATGTCGCTGGCATTGCTTTTGATCGCCTCCTGGAACAGACCGTTCATCACTCCTACTACTGATTTCTCGTCGGGCTGGCTGGTCCTGGCAAGGGCTACTTCACGCTCGATGGCGCTCAGTATGTTGCGGAAATCCGGTTTGGAGCAGATGACCTGTCTAACTTTGCCAAAAGCTTTTTCCGCCGCGTCGAGGCTTTCGCGGTTCAAGGGATCCACAAATGCGACGGTCACCTTTCCATCTGCACGGCAAACCGGCAGGAATTGATGAAGAGAATACCAGTTGGGGGGGACTTTTCTCAGAAGGTGAGCGTCCAGGCGGGAGATTTCAAGCTCATAATAGGGTAGCCCCAACTGATAGGAAAGCACCTCCAGCAAGCTGCGCTCTTCAATAAAACCGCCTTCGACCAACACTTCACCGATTGTCTTCTTTACGGCGGATTCTTTTTGCTGACCAATCGCCATATCAAGATCCCGGTTCGTGATTAGTCCGAGTTCGATGAGGAGCGCGCCGATTTTGACATTGATCTTGCTTTCAGACAGGGTGTCCTGGAGCTGTTCAAAGGTAATGTATTTAAGCTCCTGCAGGACCTGGGTGAGTGTTTTGTCTCCCGTCAGCTTCGCATGAACTCTTTTGGCGTAGTTCAGCTTCTGTGCATCGAGATATCCCTTTTGGATCAGCATATCGTATATCACTCCGGGCTGGTTTTTCCTGCCGGAGACCGGTTCGGAGCTGGCTGCCTGGATACCGGACTGATCTGTCCCCATGAATTTCAGAACTTTTTGGTTCTCCACTCCAAGTCCCCTGTTGGCTGATGTAAAAAAAGGATGCCTGTGACTGAGGTTCTCAAAAGCAAAATCGGAACCTTCGACCAAACACTTAAGAGAATTCAGGGACTCGGGGGTTTGGGAAACGAATATGTTGCGCCCGGTTTCTTGCTTGCGATGATTTGGCTCGACAGATTGCCGGGACCGCTTCGTTGGGTCATGTTTTAGCGCTGCAAAATCATCCTTGAGTGTGTTATGGATAAAAGAAATCGCAATCATTCAGCATTCCCTGAAAGGGATCAGGCAAAGATGAAAAAGAAGCCGCCGGGGCCCGCGAAACTTCCGAGCGGAATTTGGCCGTTGTTGAAGTCTTTTCTACCGGTTCTGGCTGTTTTCATAATCAGCGCGGGCTTGCTTTGCTGGAACCTCGGCGCCCGATACCTATGGCAGGACGAGGCCAATACGGCTGTGCTGGCGCAGAGAATGATGTCTTACGGGCGGCCTCTGGCATACGACGGCCGCAACTTTCTTACCGCAGACGTCTATCATTGGGACGAGACGCAAAAGCTTCCGACAGGCAACCCGGCGGAAGCGGTTCAGTATCAGGTTCAGCGGGGGGGCCTCAAGGCCGATACTGCCTGGGTGCTGCAACCGTGGGGGCAATTCATTGTGGCCGGGGTTTCTCTTGCCCTTTTCGGCCACGATACCGTTCCGGCCCGGCTGCCGTTTGCTTTAGCCGGCGCCCTGACTGCGGCATTGCTTTATGCGGTCGTGCGCAGACGGCTCGCATCGCCGGTTGCGGCCGCCGCCGCCGTAGCCCTCTTACTTGGAAATTCCTTTTGGGTTATGCACATGAGGCAATGCCGCTACTACGCATTGTCCTCTTTATTTTTGCTCGTCACTCTGGAGGCTTATCTTCGCTGGAGGGAAGGCAGGCGATGGGGCGGACCTGTTTTCATTGTAGCCGCCTGGCTGTGGTTTCAAATGGACTATGGTTCCCTGTGGCCGGTTCTTGGGATTCTCGGAATACACGCTGTAATCACCAGGACCCGACGCCTTCGAGAGATTGTCCTGGTATTTAGCGGGTTTTGCGCAGTTACCGTTCCTTTCTGCTTCTTTTACGAATTAACCGGCAGAGCCGTCAAGCATACGGCGGCTCAATGGGCAAAAGTGAGCTGGGGTATGCTGTTCGAGGTTAATCAGTTTCAGCTTCCGCTGGTCATTATCCCTGTGGTGATCTGTCTGTTGTGGTTGAAAAAGCGGGAGGGTTCCAATATCCAATCGCTCCCCCTGCTCGGATTGTCCCTTGCAATCCTCTGCGTGCTCCCGATTTGGATGGCCCTGGTAGGTCCGGTTTTTCCATTTTACCGCTATATCGTTTCCCTCACGACTCTTTCAGCCATTGTGACGGCCTATGGGATAGTGGAAACGGCGCGGCGCCTTGCGCGCGCCAAGGATGTCCGCTGGCTGGTTCCATCCGCCGTGGCGGCCGCAACGCTTTTTTTCCTGATCACCAATCTGCCCTCCCGGCCGGGAGGACTTGTTTTTCCTGAGAAACACCGGCTAAAATATTACCTTTCATCAGTCGTGAGACCTGAAGTCCGGTTTCTCATCGGTGATTTGACAGGCGACGGGGAAGACGACCCTAACCGGGCAACCGTAGAGTTCCTTCGCCAGAGTCTCAAACCAGGTGAGGAAATACTATGCAATTATGAAGATATCCCTTTGATGTTCTATCTTCCAAACCGTGTCCGAGGCGGCGTCGCCTGCTTTCGAGTCACAGATGCGGGGAATGTGAGCTTTGCCGTTTACAGGCGAAGCATAATGGATTGTCATACTTCCATCTACCTGCGGGAGTTGGCGAAAAGCCGGTGGCAAGTCCATGTCTTAAACGCTCCCGACATAGCCACGGGTAATTGCCCCGACCCCCGGTATCACCATGGGATTCTATCGGCTCGAGCGCTCCCCCTGCCGGTTTTCGAACGAGTGTCACAGTGAAAAGGCAACCACTTGACAGCATTTTTAAGATATGCAAGAAAGACGTAACTGAAACAAGAGCCAATCTTAATTCGAGTTCACAGCACGCTCCAGGGGCATCCGAAAAGCGAGCGAACCCGTTGCCTGTTTCCAGGCTGCCGGCATAACCGCGTGGAGCTACGGTATAGCTTATGTTCAGAGACAAAAAAGTCGTCGTGGTAATGCCGGCCTACAACGCCGAAAAGACGTTGCGGCAGACCCATTCGGAGGTGTTGGCGCAGGACTGCGTCGATTTGATTATCGTCGTGGATGATGTCAGTCATGACAAGACGATCGAGGTTGCGAGGGGTCTTTCCAAGACCAGGGTGTATGCCCACGAGAGCAACTTGGGCTATGGCGGCAATCAGAAGACTTGCTACAGGCGCGCGCTGGAGGAGGGAGGGGACATCGTCATAATGGTCCATCCCGACTTCCAGTACACCCCAAAGCTCATTCCCGCTTTTGTTTCAATGATCGGAAACGGCCTCTACCATTGTGTCCTCGGATCGAGGATTCTCGGGGGCTACGCCCTCAAAGGGGGTATGCCCCTGTGGAAGTATGTAGCCAACAGGAGCCTCACCTTTGCCGAGAACGTTCTTATGGGCGCAAAGCTCTCAGAGTATCACACGGGCTACCGGGGCTTTTCACGCGAGTTGCTCGAAAAAGTCCCCTTTGATGCGAACTCGGACGATTTTGTTTTCGACAATCAGATGATCGCCCAGATTCTCTGGCTTGGATACATGGTTGCCGAAGTAAGCTGCCCGACCAGGTATTTCAACGAGGCATCTTCAATAAACTTCAGGCGAAGCGTGATATATGGAGTCGGTTGCCTCAAAACGGCATGTGAGTATCGCCTGGCGAAAATGAAACTGATTAACTCGAGGTATTTTCACTACGATCACAGATAGGCGAAAAGAGAGTCATGTGCTCCAGCCTGGCGCGGTGGCCGCAGTTCGATGGAAATAGTGATTGAATGGCAGGACCCGGCAAAATAATGAAGATCGGCAGCCGCAGGGCGCTTATCAAAGCGCTGATTCTGTTGGCTCTGGCAGGGCTTTTGATTGGTCTCGTGGAGATTACGCCCATAAAAGCATACCTCGGACCCAGTCAGTTCCAAAAGATCATCGCTCAAGCCGGTCTAATGGGTCCAGCCCTTCTTGTGATCTTCTGCGCGGTTGGCACGTGTCTTTTTGTCCCGGTGACGGTTTTTGTCGCGGTCGGTGCGGCCATGTTCGGACCTTACGTGGCCTTTGCCTGCGTATGCCCGGGCGCCCTTGCAGGGGCGGTGATCTCCTATCTTACCGCCCGCAAGCTGGGACGGGAATTTGTCTATTCCCTTCTCGGAGACAGGCTGAGGAACTACGACGGCCTGATCGAGCGCAATGGCTTCAAAACCGTCCTTTTCCTCCGGCTGATGTTTATCCCCTTCGCGCCCATGAATTACGGCGCGGGACTGACGAAGCTCCGTTTTCGGGACTATTTTTTCGCCACAGCCATTGGTGAGGTCATCACCATTTTCGCGACCACTTTTTTTATCGGTGAGATAAGGCATATTTGGATTTCGGGAGACCATGGCCGGCTGTTTTCCGCCAGGATGGGCCTTGCTCTTGGATTCCTGATAGCTTTGGCGCTCATTGCAAAACTGGTGCAGAGCAAATACGAAAGCAAACCTGCGCCGTCTTTGAGGGACTCCCATCGGCCACCGGATGAGCGTTCTCAATAGGAGATTCCGCAGTGGGAAAGCGTTGTGTCTCTCGAGACTGGCTTCCACCTCTATGTCTGGCTGTCCTGGCGGCAGCCGTTGTTGCAGTCATGATCATCCGGTTTCAGGCGGCGGCGGCCCCGCTTGAGCGCGATGAAGGCGAATACGCCCTCATGGGCCAGCTTATCCTGGACGGGACGCCGCCTTACCTTGAGGCGGCAAATATGAAGTTTCCGGGCACGTATTACGCATATGCAGCGATTCTGGCCGTATTTGGGCAAACGGCCACCGGCGTCCACATGGGCCTTTTGGCGGTCAATCTGTTATCGACCGTTATTCTGTATCTGCTTGCGCGGCCTTTGCTGGGCGCCGCCGGCGCGGCTCTGGCCGGGGCGGCTTTCATCATCATGTCCTCAGACATTTCCGTACTTGGTCTTGCCGGGCATGCAACTCAATTTGTGGTGATGTTCGCGCTTGCCGGGATTTGGCTGCTCCAGCAAAGCTCAAATTCTAAAAGAAGAATGCCGCTTTTGTGGGGTTCGGGTCTTTGCCTTGGGCTGGCGCTCCTCATGAAGCAGCCCGGGGTCTTCTTCGCGCTGTTTGGTTTCCTCTGGGTCTTGTACAGGGCGTTGCGCCGCCGCCCCATTTCGTGGAAACGTTTGCTGCTCGAATCCGGGTCCCTGGCCGGGGGAATCGTTCTGCCCTGCGCGGTGGTTTTGGCCCTGATGGCTCACCAGGGCGTGCTTGACAGGTTCTGGTTCTGGACTGTTGACTATGCGGGCGCTTACGCAACCGAGATGGACCTGAAAAGGGGGATCGTACACTTTCAGGTAGAATTTATCCCCATCTTCAAGCATAACCCGGCGATATGGTCCATTGCCTTTGCGGGCATGATCGGTATTTGGTGTACGGAGTCCGGACGAAAGGTCGCGCCTTTTCTCCTGGCGCTTTTTTTCTTTTCATTCCTGGCAGTGTGTCCGGGTCTTATCTTTCGCAGCCACTATTTCGTGCAGCTCCTGCCGGCGACGGCGCTTTACGCCGGCGCTGCGGCATGGGCGCTGGAGAAGGCTGCGGCCAGATATACGGCCAAGTCTAAAGCCATCCAGTTTGTGATGATTGTCGCAGTCGTGGGGTCTTCGCTGACTGGCGCCTTTTTCACGTGGCGCATTATCGCGGCCTTGACGCCTGAGCAGTTCAGCCATTGGGTTTACGGCCCCAATCCATTCGCCGAATCTGCAAAGGTTGCAGCGTATATAAAGAAGAACACCAAACCGGAAGATCGTATCGCCGTCATGGGGTCTGAGCCGGAGATATGCTTCTATGCCCATCGTAAGCCTGCCACGGAGTACATGTATATGTTCGCTTTGATGGAACCCCAGCCCTTCGCGCTGCGCATGCAGGAAGAGATGATCGCGCAGGTGGAGAAAAGCGAGGCGCCATTTCTCGTGCTCTTAACGTCCTCGAACTCCTGGCTCGAGTGGCCTGAATACGAGAAAAAGGTATTCCCCTGGCTGGTCGGTTACATTAACAATTACTACCAGCCGGTTATTGTGGCGTACATCTATCCCGACCCCGACCGCGATGTGTGGCTGATGGCCAAAGAAGGCGACCGCTTCCCCGAAAGACCCGGATCGAGTCTATTGATAGTCCACAAACGGAAGACCGCCAAGTGATATGACCGGATTTGTTCAATGTAAACAAGAAAGTAAATTCCGCTGATTTGCCTTTTTCTTTCGGCCGCTGCTATCATACCGTTCCGAATAGGAGATTCCACACTGAAAAAGCGTCGTGCATCACGAGACTGGCTTCCACTTCTAACCCTGGCTGTCCTGGCGGCAGCCGTTGTTGCTGTCACGATCGTTCGGATTCAGGCTGCGCCGGCGCCGCTGGAACGTGACGAAGGCGAATACGCCCTCATGGGCCAGCTTATCCTGGACGGGACGCCGCCTTATCTTGAGGCGGCAAATATGAAGTTTCCCGGCATATATTACGCCTATTCGGTCATTCTGGCCGTATTTGGGCAAACGATCACCGGAGTCCACCTGGGCCTTTTGGCGGTCAATCTTATCTCGACCGTTATCCTGTATCTGCTTGCACGGCCTTTGCTGGGCGCCGCCGGCGCGGCCATGGCCGGGGCAGCCTTCATCATCATGTCCGCAGACACTTCGGTGCTTGGCCTTTTTGCGCATGCGACCCACTTTGTGGTGATGTTCGCCCTTGCCGGGATTTGGCTGCTCCAGGAAAGCTCAAGGTCTAAGAGAAGAATGCCGCTTTTGTGGGGTTCGGGTCTTTGCCTTGGGCTGGCGCTGCTCATGAAGCAATCCGGGGCCTTCTTCGCCCTGTTTGGTTTCCTCTGGGTCTTGTACGGGGCGTTGCGCCGCCGCCCCTTTTCGTGGAAACGTTTGCTGCTCGAATCCGGGTCCCTGGCCGGTGGAACCGTTCTGCCCTACGCGGTGGTCGTGGCCCTGATGGCCTACCAGGGCGTGTTTGACAGGTTCTGGTTCTGGACGGTTGACTATGCGCGCGCCTACGCATCCGAGGTGGACCTGAAAACGGGGATACAATTATTTGAGTCCGGAATCATCCCCATCCTTGAGAATAACCCGGTGATATGGTTGATGGGCTTTGCCGGCATGATCGGTATCTGGTTTACGGAGTCCGGACGAAAAGCCGCACCGTTTCTCCTGGGGTTTTTCCTGTTCTCGTTTCTCGCAGTGTGTCCAGGTCTTTTCTTTCGCCAGCACTATTTCGTGCAGCTCCTGCCGGCGGCGGCGCTTTGCGCCGGCGCTGCGGTTTGGGCGCTGGAGAAGGCTGCGGCAAAATATACGGCCAAGCCTAAAGCCGTCCAGTTTGCGATACTCGCCGCAGCCGTGGGGTTCTCTCTGACCGGCCCCTTTTCCACGGGACGTATTCTTGCGGCGTCCACCCCGGACCAGTTCAGCCGTTCGGTTTACGGCGCCAATCCGTTTCCCGAATCTGTAAAGATTGCAGAGTATCTAAGGAAGAACACCAAACCCGAAGATCGTATCGCCGTCATGGGGTCTGAGCCGGAGATATGCTTCTATGCCCATCGCAGGCCTGCCACGGAGCACATATATATGTACGGGTTGATGGAACCCCAGCCCTTCGCACTGCGCATGCAGGAAGAGATGATCGCGCAGGTGGAGAGAAGCGAGCCGCCATTCCTCGTGCTCGTAAGCGTCTCGACCTCCTGGCTTCAGCGATATGGATCCGAGAAAAAGATGTTTACCTGGTTGAGCGGCTACATTCACAATTACTACCAGCAGGTCATGGTGGCCTGCATCTATTCAGACCACACCCTGTGGCTGATGGATAAAGACGCCGAATACTTCACCCCTAGACTCGGGTCGAGTCAGTTGATAGTATTCAAGCGGAAGACCGCCAGGTGATATGACCGGATCTGTTCTATGTCAACAAAAAAGCAAATCCAGCTGATTTATCTTTTTCTTATGGCCGCTGCCCTTATAGCGTTCTGGCAGGTTAATTACTGCAATTTCGTTGACATTGACGATCCCTTATACGTAGCCAAGAACATTCATATCAGGGACGGCATTACGACAGAGGCAATGCGGTGGGCATTCACGACCGGTTACGCCTCAAACTGGCATCCTCTGACATGGATGTCCCACATGCTCGATGTTCAACTCTTTGGGTTGAACCCTCGATGGCATCATCTGAGTAATCTCCTGCTACACATTGCAAATACGCTGTTGCTCTTTTGGGTTTTCCACCGGATGACCAAAGCGCCCTGGAAGAGCGCTTTCGCAGCGGCTCTGTTCGCCATTCACCCTCTCCACGTAGAATCCGTCGCCTGGGTTTCCGAGCGCAAAGACGTGCTTTCCACTTTTTTCTGGATGCTCACTATGGGAGCGTATATCCATTATGTTGCCCATCCCCGGCTCAAAAATTACCTGGCCGTTTTCATATTCTTTGCTTTAGGCCTTATGGCAAAACCTATGCTGGTGACCCTTCCCTTTGTCCTGCTGCTCTTGGACTTCTGGCCCCTGCAGCGCTTCGAGCCTAAGAA
Source organism: Syntrophobacteraceae bacterium (assembly GCA_003165235.1). GTDB lineage: Bacteria > Desulfobacterota > Syntrophobacteria > Syntrophobacterales > Syntrophobacteraceae > SbD1. The sequence continues at coordinate 26,262 of PLSV01000364.1, read as the reverse complement.
ATCCGCTCGGCAAACCCGTACAGAGGCAAGCAGGCAGGGAGCGGGAAGCGTAGAGCGGGCGCAGTTGTCTGCGAAAAAAAGAAAGGGCAAGTCGGGGAAGACCGCCGCCGGGCAGGGCACGGTGAAAGAAGAAAAACCAGCGGATCGTACATATCAATGGGCATTGATTCGCCCTCTGATCCGGGAAAAAATCCCACTTTTTGCGCTTACAGCCCTCTCATGCATCGTGACATACACTGTCCAGCAAAAAGGAGGATCGGTAGCATCCATCGCGGCGTTTTCGCCGGGTGTTCGTATCGCGAATGCTTTGGTTTCCTATATCATTTACATTGCAAAGACCCTCTGGCCGGTTAACCTTGCTGTTTATTATCCTCTCCCCGGGTTGCAGCCGATCTGGCAGGTCCTGGGGGCGGTTGTATTCCTCGGCGCCGTAACCTTCACGGTTATCCGGACGGCAAAGAGGCTTCCCTACCTGACTGTGGGATGGCTGTGGTTTGCAGGCACGCTTGTTCCCGTCATAGGAATTGTGCAGGTCGGCAGTCAAGCCATGGCGGACCGCTATAGCTATATTCCCCTGATCGGTTTGTTCGTCATGGCGGCATGGGGCATTCCGGATCTTTTGAAAAAATGGCGGCCCACCCTAGAACCCCGAAAAGAGGCGCTTTTTGCGCTGTCGGCATTGGTCCTTCTGTCTCTTTTGATTGTTACCCGGACACAGGTGGGGTACTGGCGCAATGACTTTGCGTTGTATGACCACAGCCTCAAAGTCGCCAGCCTTAGTGACGTTATTCACTACAATCGGGGTATCGCTTATGGCGAACTTGGCAACCTGAGGCAGGCTATTTCAGATTATGACAGGGCAATCGAAATCAATCTTAAATATGCTGACGCCTATAATAACCGGGGCGTCGCCTACGGTAAACTTGGCGATCCCAGGCAGGCTATTTCGGATTACGACGCAGCCATCAAGATCAATCCTGAATATGCTGAGGCCTACAATAACAGGGGCGTCGCCTATAACGAACTCAGCAACCTGAGGCAGGCGATTTCAGATTTTGACAGGGCCGTCGAAATCAATCCTGAATATGCTGAGGCCTATAATAACCGGGGCGCAACCTATGGCGCCCTTGGCGACCAGAGGACGGCGATTTCAGATTTTGACAGGGCGATCGAAATCGATCCCAAATATGCCGAGGCCTACAATAACCGGGGCGCAACCTATGACAAGCTTGGCGACCAGAGGCAGGCTATTTCAGATTATGACAGGGCGATCGAGATCAACCCTAAATATGCCGTGGCATATTATAACCGCGGCGTCGCTCATGCCACGCTTGGGAATCGCAGCAAGGCGATGGAGGACATGAAAACAGCGGCAAGATTTGACATTCAAAGCGCAAAGAGCTTTCTGAAAAGCCAAGGGATGAACTGGTGACGGGTATCCTGAAGCCATCAAGACTTCTTCAGAGTGACGGTGGGATGTATTCTACATTTCGGGAAAAACAAATTCCGCTGATTTACCTTCTCCTGACGGTTGCCGCCCTTATAGCATTCTGGCAGGTCAATCAGTGCGATTTCATTAATTACGACGATCCCCTATATGTAACCGAGAACATTCATGTCAAGAGCGGCATTACGTTCGGGTCAATTCGGTGGGCATTCACGACCGGTCATTCCGCAAACTGGCATCCCGTAGCATGGATATCCCACATGCTCGATGTTCAACTCTTCGGGTTGAAACCGCGATGGCATCATCTGACCAATCTCCTGTTCCACATTGCAAATACATTGTCGCTCTTTTTCGTTTTTCACCGGATGACCAAAGCGCCCTGGAAGAGCGCTTTCGTAGCGGCTCTGTTCGCCCTTCACCCTCTCCACGTAGAATCCGTCGCCTGGGTGGCCGAGCGCAANNCTGACCTGGCTCTCGCACATGCTGGACTGCCAGTTCTACGCATTGAAGCCCGGTGGCCATCATCTGACCAACGTATTCTTGCACGCCGCCGCGGCAGTTCTCCTATTCTTGGCCTTTTGGCGGATGACCGAGGCACTCTGGCCCAGCGCGTGGGTGGCGGCGGTCTTCGCCATTCATCCGCTGAGGGTAGAATCGGTCGCCTGGGTGGCCGAGCGCAAGGACGTTCTTTCCACTTTCTTCTGGATGCTCACTATGGGAGCGTATATCCATTATGTCGCCCATCCCCGGCTCAAAAATTACCTGCTCGTTCTCATATTCTTTGCTTTAGGTCTTATGTCAAAACCGATGCTGGTGACCCTTCCCTTTGTCCTGCTGCTCATGGACTACTGGCCTCTGAAGCGCTTCGAGCAAAAAAGATCCATCCGGCAAACCCGCACAGAGGGAAGCGGGGAGCAGGCGCAGTTGCATGCGAAAAAAAGAGAGGGCAAATCGGGTAAGATGCGCACAGGGCAGGACATGGTGAAAGAAGAAAAACCAGCGGATCATAAATGCCAATGGGCATTGATTCGCCCTATGCTCCTGGAAAAAATCCCACTTTTTGCGCTCACAGCGCTCTCATGTATCGTGACGTACGCCGTACAGCAAAAAGGAGGAGCGGTAGGATCCATCGAGGCGGTTTCACCGGGGGTCCGTATCGCGAACGCATGGGTTTCCTATATCATCTACATGGGAAAGACCATCTGGCCGGTTAATCTTGCTGTTTATTATCCCCACCCGGGGTTATTGCCGCTCTGGCAGGCCCTGGGAGCGATTCTACTCCTTATCGCAGTCACCATTCCGGTTATCCGGACAGCAAAGAGGCTTCCCTACCTGGCTGTGGGATGGCTCTGGTTCACAGGCACACTTGTGCCCGTCATAGGGATTGTGCAGGTCGGCAGGCAAGCCATGGCTGACCGCTACACTTATATCCCCCTGATCGGGTTGTTTGTCATGGCGGCATGGGGCATTCCGGATCTTTTGAAAAAATGGCCGCCCACCCGGTTCCCAACACTGAGCAAATGGGCGTTTTTTGCGTCGTCGTCATTGGCGCTTCTGTCTCTATTGATTGTTACACGGACTCAGGTCGGGTACTGGCGCAATGACATTGCATTGTATGATCAAAGCCTTAAAGTTACAGGCCCCAATGACGTTATCCTCTGCAACCTGGGAGTCGCCTATGGCAAAGCCGGCAATTCTGCGCAGGCGATTACGGATTTTGACAGGGCCATCGCAATCAACCCTGAATACGCTGAGGCCTATTACAGCCGGGGCGTCACCCATGGCAAGATTGGCGACCACAGGCAGGCGATTTCAGATTATGACAGGGCCATCGGGATCAATCCTGAACTCGCGTTGGCCTATATCAACCGCGGCGCGGCGTATCACGAACTTGGCGACCAGAGGCATGCGATTTCGGATTATGACAGGGCCATCGAAATCAATCCAAAATATGCTGAGACCTATAATAACCGGGGTATCGCCTATGGCGAACTTGGTGAGCAGAGGCAGGCGATTTCGGATTATGACAGGGCCATCGAAATCAATCCTGAATATGCTGAGGCCTATAATAACCGGGGCGCCGTCTACGGCATGCTTCGCAATAACAGGCAGGCGATTTCGGATTATGACAAGGCCATCGCGATCGATCCGGAATTTGCATTGGCCTATATCAACCGTGGCGGCGCCTATCGCGAACTTGGCAATCAGACTCAGGCGATTTCAGACCTTGACAGGGCCATCCAGATCAATCCTGAATATGCAAGGGCATATTATAACCGGGGTGTCGTCTATGACATGCTTGGCAATAACAGGAAGGCGATTCCGGATTTTAACAGGGCGATCGAGATCAATCCCAAATATGCTGACGCCTATAATAACCTGGGCGTAGCCTATGGCAAAATTGGCGAGCACAGGCAGGCGATTTCAGATTTTGACAGGGCGATCGAGATCAATCCCGGCTATGCAAACGCATACTATAACCGCGGTATCGTCTATGGCATGCTTCACAACCAGAGCCAGGCTATCGAGGACCTGCAAAAGGCGGCAAGACTCGACAGCGAAGATGCAAAGAACTCTTTAAGAAGCAGAGGGATAAGTTGGTAGCAGCCTGCGGTCTTGGTTCACTATGTCTTCCATGATAAAAAATAAACAGATTCCGGCGATCTGTATTTTTCTTGCTGCGACTGCTCTAATAGCGTTCTGGCAGGTCAATCAGTGCGATTTCATCAATTACGACGATCCTTCATACGTAACTGAAAACAGCCACATCCGGAATGGTATTACGACAGAGGCAATTCGGTGGGCATTCACGACCGGTTATGCCGCAAACTGGCATCCCGTGACATGGATATCCCACATGCTCGATGTTCAACTCTTTGGGTTGAAACCACGCTGGCATCATCTGACTAACCTTTTGTTCCACATTGCAAATACGCTGTTGCTCTTTTTCGTTTTCCACCGGATGACCAAAGCGCCATGGAAGAGCGCTTTCGTAGCGGCTCTGTTCGCCCTTCACCCTCTCCACGTGGAATCCGTCGCCTGGGTGTCCGAGCGAAAGGACGTTCTTTCCACTTTCTTCTGGATGCTTGCTATGGGCGCGTATATCCATTATGTTGCCCATCCCCGGCTCAAAAATTACCTGGCCGTTCTCATATTCTTTGCTTTAGGCCTTATGGCAAAACCCATGCTGGTAACCCTTCCCTTTGTCCTGCTGCTCATGGACTACTGGCCTCTGCAGCGCTTCGAGCCAAAAAAATCCGCTCAGCAGATCAATACAGAGGCAAGTGAGCAGGGAGCGGAAAACAGGGAGCGGGCGCAGTTGACTGCGAGAAAAAGAAAGGGCAAATCGAGCAAGATGCTCGCCGGGCAGGGCATGTTGAAAGAAGCAAAACCAGCGGATAATAAATGCCAATGGGCGTTGGTTCGTCATCTGCTGCTGGAAAAAATCCCACTTTTTGCGCTTACAGCGCTCTCATGCATCGTAACATTCATCGCCCAGCAAAAAGGAGGAGCGGTTAGATCCATTGAGGCTTTTCCACCGGGCATTCGTATCGCAAATGCCTTCGTTTCCTATATCGTGTACATTGGAAAGACCATCTGGCCAATTAATCTTGCCGTTTTTTATCCTCACCCCGCATCGTTGCCGCTCTGGCAGGTCCTGGGGGCGATTCTATTCCTTGGCGCCGTAACCTTCGCGGTTATCCGGACGGCAAAGAGATTCCCTTACCTTGCGACAGGATGGCTATGGTTTGCCGGCACGCTTGCGCCCGTCATAGGGATTGTGCAGGTCGGCGCTCAAGCCTTGGCTGACCGCTATACTTATATTCCGCTGATCGGATTGTTCATCATGGCGGCATGGGGCATTCCGGAACTCCTGGACAAATGGCGGTCCACCCGGTTCCCAACACTCCGCAAAGGGGCGCTTTTTGCGGCGTCGGGATTGGTTCTTCTGTCTCTTTTCATTGTTACTCGGACACAGGTCGGGTACTGGCGCAATGACATTGCATTGTATGAGCACAGCGTTAAAGTTACAGACCCAAGCGATGTTATCCACTGCAACCTGGCGGTCGCCTATGGCAAACTTGGCGACCAGCGGCAAGCGATTTCATATTATGACAGGGCCGTCGAAATCAATCCCAAATATGCTGAGGCCTATTACAACCGGGGAGTCACCTATGGTGAACTTGGCGAGCAGAGGCAGGCGATTTCAGATTATGACAGGGCCATAGCAATCAATCCTAAATATGCTTTGGCCTATAATAATCGGGGCGCCGTCTACGGCATGCTCCACAATAACAGGCAGGCGATTTCGGATTATGACAGGGCCATCGAGATCGATCCTGAATTTGCGCTGGCCTACATCAACCGTGGCGCGGCCTATCGAGACCTTGGCGAGCACAGGCAGGCGATTTCAGATCTTGACAGGGCCATCGAGATCAATCCTGAATTTGCAAGGGCATATTATAACCGGGGTATCGTCTATGACATACTTGGCAATAACAGGAAGGCGATTCCCGATTTTGACAGGGCCATTGAGATCAATCCCAAATATGCTGATGCCTATAATAACCGCGGCGTAGCCTATGGCAAACTTGGCGACCACAGGCAGGCGATTTCAGATTTTGACCGGGCCATCGCGATCAATCCTGAATATGCAAACGCATATTATAACCGGGGCGTCATCTATGGCATGCTTCGCAACCAGAGGCAGGAGATCGAAGACCTGCAAAAGGCGGCAAGACTCGACAGCGAAGAGGCAAAGAACTCTTTGAAAAGTAGAGGGATAAATTGGTAGCAGCCTGCGGTCCTGAGTCACTATGTCTTCCATGCTAAAAAATAAACAGATTCCGGCGATCTCTATTTTTCTTGCCGCTACTGCTCTAATAGCGTTCCTGCAGGTCAATCAGTGCGATTTCATCAATTATGACGATCCCCTATACGTAACCGACAACATTCATGTCATGGGCGCCATTACAATTGGGTCAATCCGGTGGGCATTCACGACCGGTCATTCCGCAAACTGGCATCCCGTGACATGGATATCCCACATGATCGATGTTCAACTCTTTGGGTTGAACCCTCGATGGCATCATCTGACTAACCTCTTGTTCCACATTGCAAATACGCTGTTGCTCTTTTTCGTTTTCCACCGGATGACCAAAGCGCCATGGAAGAGCGCTTTCGCAGCGGCTCTGTTCGCCATTCACCCTCTCCACGTGGAATCCGTCGCCTGGGTTTCCGAGCGCAAGGACGTTCTTTCCACTTTCTTCTGGATGCTTGCCATGGGAGCGTATATCCATTATGTTGCCCATCCCCGGCTCAAAAATTACCTGGCTGTTCTCATATTTTTTGCTTTAGGCCTTATGGCAAAACCGATGCTGGTGACCCTTCCTTTTGTCCTGCTGCTCTTGGACTTTTGGCCCCTGCAGCGCTTCGAGCCTAGGAAATCCGCTCGGCAAACCCGTATAGAGGCAAGCAGGCAGGGAGCGGGAAGCAGGGAGCGGGCGCCGCTGTCTGCGAAAAAAAGAAGGGGCAAATCGGGGAAGACGCCCACCGGGCAGGGCACGGTTAAAGAAGAAAAACCAGCGGATCATAAATACCAATGGGCATTGATTCGCCCTCTGCTCCTGGAAAAAATCCCACTTTTTGCGCTTACAGCGCTCTCATGTATCGTGACATACGCCGTCCAGCAAAAAGGAGGAGCGGTAGCATCCATTGATGCTTTTTCACCGGGCATTCGCATCGCGAATGCTTTGGTTTCCTATATCATCTACATTGGAAAGACCATCTGGCCGGTTAATCTTGCTGTTTATTATCCTCACCCTGGGTTGCGACCGCTCTGGCAGGTCCTGGGGGCGGCTCTATTGCTTGGCGCCGTAACCTTCGCGGTTATCCGGACGGCAAAGAGATTCCCTTACCTGGCGATAGGATGGCTCTGGTTTGCCGGCACGCTTGTGCCTGTCATCGGGATTGTGCAGGTCGGCGCTCAAGCCATGGCCGACCGCTACACTTATGTCCCCCTGATCGGGTTGTTCGTCATGGCGGCTTGGGGCATTCCGGATCTTTTGAAAAAATGGCGGCCCACCCGGTTCCCAACACGCAGCAAAGAGGCGCTATTTGCAGCGTCGGCATTGGTCCTTCTGTCTCTTTTCATTGCTACCCGGACACAGGTCGGGTACTGGCGCAATGACATTGCATTATATGATCACAGCCTTAAAGTTGCAGGCCCCAGTGACGTTATTCTCTGCAACCGGGGAGTCGCCCTTGATGAACTTGGCGAGCACATGCAGGCGATTTCAGATTTTGACAGGGCCATCGAGATCAATCCGCAACGTTCGGAGGCATATATTTACCGGGGCATTGCCTATGGCAAACTAGGCGAGCACAGGCGGGCGATTTCAGATTTTGACAGGGCCATCGAAATCGATCCGGAAAAAGCTGACGCGCTTGATAACCGAGGCGCTACCTATGCCAAACTTGGCAATCACAGGCATGCGATTTCGGATTACGACAGGGCCATCGAGATCGATCCGGAATTTGCGATGGCCTATATCGACCGTGGCGCCTCCTATCGCGAACTTGGCGAGCACAGGCAGGCGATTTCGGATTATGACAGGGCCATCGAAATCAATCCCGAATATGCTGACGCCTATATTAACCGGGGCGCTGTCTATGACATACTTGACGATCACAGGCAGGCGATTTCGGATTATGACAGGGCCATCGAGATCAATCCTGAATATGCCGAGGCTTATTATGACCGGGGTATCGCCTACGGCGAACTCGGCAACCACAGGCAGGCTATTTCAGATTTTGACAGGGCCATCGAAATCAATCCCAAATATGCCGATGCCTATGGTAACCGGGGCGCCACCTATGGAATTCTGGGCAATCACAGGCAGGCGATTTCGGATTATGACAGGGTCATCGAGATCAATCCTGACAATGCGCGGACCTTTAATAACCGGGGTTTGGCCTATGGCAGGCTTGGCGATCTCAGGCAAGCGATCTCAGATTATAACAGGGCCATCGAGATCAATCCTGACTATGCAAAGGCATATTATAACCGTGCTGCCGCCTATGGCGAACTTGGCGACAACCGGCAGGCGATTGAGGACCTGAAAACAGCGGCAAGATTTGACAACGAAGATGCGAAGAACTCTCTAAGAAGCATAGGGAAAAGCTGGTAAAGCGAGTGGTAAGGGATACTCTTTGGTTGCATGAATCGTCCCCTTTTTCTCCGAGTTGCCGGTTTTTTCTTGCCTATTTCGACCTTTACGTCAAAGATAAAATTAGTGAACGGGTAAAAGCGGCGCCAGGCAGGTGAACAGGTTTTGCCCAATTCGCGCACTATTGAGGAAATTCATCGGGGTGATTACTGCAATATCGTGACCATATTAAAACGAATCATGACCGTTTGGGTCATTGATTAGGAATAGGGGTTCGAGTGCTTATCTCTTTAATTGGAATGTCAGGCTCTGGAAAGTCGTACTGGTCGGAAAAGCTCGCCCGGCATGGATTCAGACGGTTTTGCCTCGACGCTCTCATTAGTCAAAAACTCTCCGACAGGCTTAGACGAGACGACTCAAGCCCCCTTACCCTTGGCGAATGGATGGGGTTCCCCTTCCAGGACGGCTACCAGGAGAGGGAAGAACTCTATCTTTCCTCTGAGAAGCAACTTATGGCCGAAATTCTCGATTGGATCGAGGAAAACGCCTGCGCCGGCCCGGAGGCAGATGTCGTGCTGGATACCACGGGAAGCGTGATCTATACCGGAGAGGATCTCCTCAAGAGGCTCAGGTCTCTGACTACGATCGTATACTTCACCGTCCCCGCCGTAATCAGGGAGGCAATGCTGCGGCAATACGTGTCAAATCCACGGCCGGTGCTGTGGCGGGGAATTTTCAATATCGAACCCGGCGAAACCGTCGATGAGGCGCTGTTTCGCTCCTATAATGCGCTGCTCGACTGGCGGGAGGCTGTCTACCGCCAACTGGCCCGCGTCGAAATAGACTACTTCACGCGAAACAGCCCCGATTTCAGAATTTCCAAATTTTTGGAAATTACGGCGCAATCTGTGGAAAAATAACCGTTCACCGCAGTTCTTCATTAATACGGGATTGCGTGTCCAAATGACGGGAGTAGGTCCATCAGAAAAAAGAAGGGCCGTTGTCTTCCATCAGGGGGCGCTTGGGGACTTCCTCATGGCGGTTTCCGTCATAGATGAGCTCGCCCGGACTTCCGCCTGGGCGCGTATCGACTTCTGGTCAAAGCCTGAGCATGTCTCTTTGTTGACAGGAAAGAGTTACCTGGGGGAATGTCATTCCCCTGAAGGCGCTCTCATTTCCCGCCTCCTGCACGACAGCCTGTGGCGGACCGCGACTCTTCCCGATTTCCTGATCGAGGCCGATGATCTTTTCATCTTCGGACAGGCCGGATCTCGTCTCATGGCCGAAAGACTTTCCGCACGCCTTTCAGCAAAAGTAAACTGGGTTCAATCTTTCCCTGCGGCAAACGATGCCCATACCCATATTTCCCGTTTCCTGCGCAGGCAATTGAACGGCCTTGGATGGCCGGTTAGCGGCGAGCCCCTTGCTCTGTCGCCTCCTGTATCTGAAAAACAGGCCGCAAGGGAGTTTCTTCACAAACTGGGGATTTATTCCAAGCCGGTTTTCATTCATCCGGGAAGCGGCGGCCGGCGCAAAGTCTGGCCGCTCACTAACTGGCATGCGCTGCTCGACTGGATCCGGCGGACATCGTCGTTTCAAGCTCTCCTGTCCGTCGGACCTGCCGATGACTATATGGACGAATTTACCGGCGCCATGCGGGAGGCTGGGGTCCCCATCGTAAGCGGGCTGACGCTTTTGAGGCTCTCCGCCCTGCTTTCATTGTGCGGGATCTACATCGGAAGCGACTCGGGAGTGAGTCACCTGGCGGCGGCGGCTGGAATACCCACGATCGCCGTCTTTGGGCCCACCGACCCGCGCGTGTGGGCTCCGCAGGGAAGGAATGCGGTGGCTGTACGCAGGAAATGGAAAGAAGCAGACGATTTTACATGGGCGCCTTCAAAAAAGCCTGATTTTCAAGATAAAGAAATTGCCGGCCTGGTGAAAAAATTTCAGAAGGTTTAAAAGAGAAAAACAGTCTTAATCCGCCCGGTGGGAGTGAGAGCGAAATCCGCAACTGAACGGAACCATAACGGCCAGTGCCTTGGCCCGACATGAAGTTCAAACCTGAAGGAGCGGACATCGAACAACAAAAAGAGAGGAGTGCAGGAAACCACATGGAAGTTAAGAAGATCACCGCCATCGTTCGAAACTATCTCCTGGAAGATATCGAAAAGCGGCTTCGGGAATTAGGCGTTAAGGGTTTCAGCGTGAGCCACGTTAGAGGCTATGGTGAATATAAGCAATTTTTCACCAGCGACAGCCTTTCCGAGGAAGCACAAATTGAGGTCTTTGCAATGAAGGACGAAGTTGACGCCATAGTTAGGGCCATTCTCGAATCCGCCCACACCGGCACGGCGGGAGATGGTTTTGTCGCAGTGCTTCCTGTAGACAAAATCTACCGCATCAAGAGCGGGTCCGAAGCCCTGCCCACAGAAATTTAGCCGGGCTGATGGCGTATCGCCGGGGAACTTCGGTATGATAAGCGTCCAGCCAACCACATCTTTCCTGGAGCTTTAGAGCACGGAACGATCGTTCCCTTGCCCGTCAGATGGCTTGCTGGGTCTTTCGACTACCACTCACACTTTTTCGTTTCATCCGGCTCCAGCAACCGTTCAAAAGTCGCGAGAACGGCCGGCAGCGGTTTGCGGATCGGCGGGAACGACTGATATTGCTCCCAGCCGCCGCCGAGCGCCTTGTAAAGCGCCACAAATTGCTCCGCCGCCTCCTTCTGAGATAAAACGTATTGTAATTCCAGGTCAAATTCCTGTCTTTCGGCGTCGATCACGTTGAGGAAATCCGTTAATCCTCTGTCATAACGCTGGTTTGCAAGGCTAACGGCCCGATGGCTTGAGGTTAAGGCTTCATCCAAATTACGCAGCCGATCCTGTTGGCCTGCATAAGCGCCTATGGATGTATCGACTTCCAGGACGGCGTTCAGCACGGTTTGCTTGTATTTAACCAGCAATTCACGGGTATGCAGGTCGGCTACGCCAACCAAGGAGTCGAGAGTCCCGAAATCAAGCAAAGACCAGCCGATCGACGGCCCCAACGACCATATGGGGCTGATGATATTGGGCAGGCCGCCGCCCACCCACCCGGCGACGGGGTTCGGGTTGTTCTTCGTCGCATTGGCCACGGGGGGACCCAATCCTCCCCCCTCCAATCCGAATCCGCCCAGAAGAACTACATGGGGGAACAAATCCGCTGTCGCCACGCCGATACGGGCCGTAGCGCCGGCCAGTTCACGCTCGGCCTCCCGAATGTCAGGGCGGCGGCGCAGCAAATCGAGCGGCGAGCCGGGCTCAATCTTTTCCGGCAACTGCGGCGCCATGCGGGGTTTTTGCAATTCAGCAGCCAAATCTTCCGGAAATTGTCCGAGCAAAACGGCAATGACATATTGCGCCGCATTGATTTGATAAACCAACGGCATCGTTTGAGCCTGCAACGTTGCAAATTGCCGTTGGGCCAGGGCCAAATCCAGTTCATTGGTGATGCCGCGATCAAACCGCTCCTTAGTCAGGTTGACATATTCCTGCACAACGGCAATATTTCTTTTGAGCACAGCCAGTTGCATCTGCAAGGCGCGCATGTCGACGTAAGCGCGCACAACATCCGCGATAACCGAAATCAATACAAAATCATGGGCGGCGATTGCGGCTTCAGTATCATATTTGGCCGCTTCGATTGCGCGCCGGTATTTGCCGAACAGGTCAATTTCCCATGCTGAAGCGAAGCCTACGATATAGTTAACCTGCTTTAGATTCCCTTTGTTGGTGGTAGTCTCGGCAGCGGCAAGCCCCCCGGCGACGTGTCCACCACGAGCCAGGTCGCTGCCAGTGCCAGCGCCGCCGCCGGCGCTGAATCCGGCTTGTGGCAACGCTTCGCCGATGACGACAGCCACCTGCGTTCGCGCTTGCTGTAAACGGTCCAGAGCAATTTCAATATTGGGGTTTGCCCGGATGGCGCGGTCAATCAATGAGTTGAGTTCCTGATCATCAAGGGCCTGCCACCATTTGGCGGCGTCAATGACGGGCTGACCGCCGTTCTTTTCCGCCGATTTCTGCGTCTCTGACGATGACGCAATGAAATTATCCGGCATCTTCGGTTCCGGGGGATGATAGTTGGGGCCGACCGTCATGCAACCGCCGAGGCAAAAGCAAGCCATCGCGCCAACCAGCCTTTTGCATGCTTGCATTGCTCTTTCTCTTGATGGGCTATTGAATTTGTGCGGACGCATTGATGGAATCATCCTTAACTTCACTGGCTGCGACTGTCTGGCCTTCGTAAATCTGGCTACTGACATTCAGAATGACTCTGTCGCCTGATGAAACGCCCGAAGAGATCTCGACAATATCTCCGTTGTCACGGGCGATAGACACTTTATGAAAATGCACCTTGTTGCTTTCACCTACAATGGCGACCTGAGGACCGCCCGTACGAAAGATCAAAGCCGCAGCGGGGATTTGCGCCAGTCCTTTGGCCGGAACCTCAAAGACAACGTTGACGTACATGCCAGGCGCCAGCGTATGACCGGGATTAGGTATATCGATTTCAACCCGCAAGGTGCGCGTTTGCGGGTTGATGGCGCCGGCGGTGCGCGTGACCTTTCCATCCAAGACGCAATCGGAAATGTTGCTGGGGACGCTCGTGAGCTTTCCATCCAACACGCACACGGAAATATTGCCGGCGCTGATTAGTACGGGCGTGCCGACTTTGATGTCTACCGCCGCGCTCTGCGGCACATCGACGAAGACACGGATCGGATCATCCTGCATCATGCGATAAAGCGGCGTGGTGTTGGCGTTGCTGCCGGAGGTCACCAGATTGCCGATATCAATGCGACGTTCGGTGACTGCGCCCTCGTAGGGCGCGGTAACCTGCTTGAATTGAGTCAATGCCGTATACCTGTCAACATTAGCCTGATCGAGATTGGTTTGCGCCTGCGCTTCGTTCACGTGAGCGACCGCACTGTCATAACCGGACTTCTTGGCTTCACGCTCCTGTTCGGACACGACGCCTTTCGGTGAATCCTTCCATCGCTCATAGGTCGTTTTGGCAAATTCTGCGTCTGCCCGCATCGCCGCCACCACGGCCTGCGAGGCTTTCACTTTGGCCTTAGCGGCGGCCAGTTGGGCATCCAGATCAGGAGTCTCAATGGTCGCCAGAATTTGCCCTTTTTTCACATGGTCGCCGATATCGGAATTCCACTTGGCGACGTAGCCATCGACCCGCGCATAAATGACGCTTTCGTACCATGCGGCGGTTTCGCCGGGCAACGACAGGGGAAACGACGGGGGCGCTTTTTGCACCATAATTACATTGACTATCGGCGGCTCGGATGCAGTCGCCGATGTCGCTGTCTCCAAGCTCCTTTCTTCGGAGGATTTCGTGTGATGCACAAGAAAGAATCCCACCAAAAGCGCCACAGCGACAATTCCCGCGAATACCTTCAACTTTCGCCCGGTGTCAGACATTTTGTTCATGCTTGTCGCCTCGTTTGAGTCCGATTGTCAGAGATTGCGTGTGGACCGCTGTCTAAAGAAGAACCAGCAGTCCGGCGAAGCAGCCCGTACATAGTAGGGACGAATACAAGCGTTGCGAAAGTAGCGAACAGCAACCCCCCTATGACGGCTCGAGCCAGAGGAGCATTCTGTTCGCCGCCTTCGCCAACGCCCAAAGCCATCGGAACCATGCCGAGAATCATCGCGCCCGCTGTCATAATAACCGGGCGCAATCGGGTAAATCCCGCTGCTTCGGCGGCGGCCAGGGAGCTGTCCCCGGCTTTCATTCGCTGATTGGCGAAGGTCACGACAAGAATGCTGTTGGCCGATGTAAGTCCCATGCACATCAGCGTTCCCATCAGTGCGGGAACGCTGAGATGGGTTTGGGTCAGATACAGCATCCACATGACGCCGCCCAAAGCGAAAGGCACAGCCATCAGCACAATGAGCGGATCGAGCCAGCTTTGAAAATTTATGACCATGAACAGGTAGACCAGCACTACGGCAAGAGCCATGCCGGAAAATAACCCGGAATAGCTTTTACGCATGGTTTCGACCTGTCCGCTCAGGACTATGGAAATAGCCTTTGAAGGATCGGGACGGTTGGCGGCAATTACCCTGTCGATATCGCTGGCGACCGAATTAAGATCGCGCCCCTGCACGTCTGCGTTGACATCGACAACCGGCCTGATGTTGTACTGCGACAGGACCATCGGCGCCGTGCCGCGTTCGAATTTAGCGATATTCATCAGAAGCTGGCCTTGCACGTTATTTTTCCCGCCTGTCACCGGGATCGTCCATAAATCCTGCGTCGAGTTGATGAGGTGAGTTGGCATTTGAACGACAAGCGGATAACTGACGTCGTTGAGCGGATCGACCCAGAAATTCGGCAGCGTCTGGGCGCTGGAATTGGTCGTCACCAGCACATCGCTGGCCGTTTTCTGTTGATCCACTCCGAATTGGTTCGCCAGCGTCCGGTCAATGTTGACGCCGAGCGCCGGCGCATCCGGCGCCTGAAAGACATGCGAATCCACGACCCCAGGCACATGCCGTAGATCAAGCGCCAGTTTTGTCGCAAGTGCGTAAATCTCATCACTGTCCGGGCCGGAAACGCGAATATCAATGGGCGACGGCCGACCAAAATTGAGCACCTGATTGACGATGTCTGCGGGCTGAAAGAAAAATTGCAATTCCGCGAAACGTTTGGGCAATTCACGCCGGAGTTTCGCCATGAGCGCAGTCGTTGGGGTATGTTCCTGTTTAAGAGAAATAAGAATTTCGCCATCCATTGGACCGATGGTGGCTGAATCGCTCAAGGCGATGTTGATTCCGCTGTAAGGCAAGCCGATATTGTCCAGAATAACCTCAACCTGATTGTTCCCTACAATTTGACGGATAGCGGCTTGGACTTCGGCAAAATATTTCTGCGTTTGTTCGATCCTTGTCCCTGACGGCGCACGCACATGAAGGCGCATCTGGCCCGCATCGACCTGGGGAAAGAAATCCCGGCCCAGCAGCGGGAATAAAAGCAGCGAAGCGGCCATTAAAATGATGAAAAAGCTTATCGTCGCCCTGGGTTGCGACAACGTCCAGGACACGCTCTGACGATAGGTTTCACGAAACGATCCGAATCCATGTTCAAATTTTTGATGGATAACACTGAAGGGATTGTATTTATGAACCGATGGCGTCGAATGCATGCCGGATTTGTCATGCGCCTCAACGAATGAGCGCATTAGATATTTGAACAGGACCGGGACCAGCGTGAAGGAAAGCAAGAAGCTCGCCATCAATGAAATGCATACGGAGAGCGAAAGTGGCGAAAAGAGATACCTGGCTGTTCCTTCAAGCAGGAAAACAGGCACAAAAACGATGCAGATGCAGAGTGATGAGAGCATGGTTGCAAAGCCAACCTCTTCCCGCCCGTCAATGATCGCCGGTTCCAGCGCTGCGCCCAGACCAAGATGACGTTCGATGTTTTCGATCACCACCGTGCCGTCATCGACCAGTATGCCGACCGCAAGGGCAAAGCCTCCCAGCGTCATTGTGTTAATCGTCTGCCCGGCGCAATACATCACCAGCACAGCCGTGATGATCGACATTGGAATGGATGCAATAACAATGAATGTCAACCTCCAGTTGCCGAGAAACATCAAAATCATCAAAGCAGTCAGGCCTGCCGCCATCGCACCGGCCATGACCACGCTGTTGAGTGCAGCTTTAACAAACAGTGATTGATCGAAGATCGCCTTAATGGAAACTTCGCTTGGCAAAACCTTCTCGATATCCGGCAGCGCTTCCCTGATGCCGGCGATGACCGCCAATGTCGAAACGCCCCCTGTCTTTCGGATCGTCATAAGGGCGCCCGGGGTTCCGTCAACGGAAACCGAGTTGGTTTGCACCTGAAATCCGTCATGCACATGCGCCACATCACGCATGAAGACCGTCCTGCCATCTACGTACTTAACTGGAAACGCATTTATTGCCTCGATGATATCGGGGCTGTTATTCATTGTGAGGGTGTAATCTTTTGGGCCGATTTTGACGTCGCCCGCCGGCAGAATGACATTCTGACTCAGCAGTGCCTGGCCGATGTCGGAGGGCGACAACCCACGCGATTCCAGGGCCTGCTGGTCAAGATCCGCCATAATGACGCGGGGTTTGCCGCCATAGGGATAGGGAACTTCCGCGCCATGAACCACGGCAAGGTAAGGCCGTATGATGTTCTGCCCCAAATCGTTGAGCTTGGTGTCCGGCAAGGAATTACTCGACAAACTCAACTGAATGATCGGAACGTCGGTCGCCCCGTAGCGTATGACCAGCGGCGGCGTGATATTGGGCGGCATGTATTTCAGCACCACGAGGGCGCTGCTTGCCAACTGCGAAACAGCGCGTGTTACGTCCGCTCCTTCGTGCAGGTAGACTTTTTCAACACCCACGCCGTTGTAACTTGTCGCCTCAATGCGGGAAATGTCATCGACGAGTGAGGCCATCTGCCGTTCGTGCAGCGTCAGGATACGGTTCTGGATGTCGTTGGCGTTCATTCCGCTATACGTCCACACGACGCTGACAACAGGGATGTCAATTTCAGGGAAAATATCCACCGGCATGCGCAGGCCCGCGCCAATGCCCAACAAACAGACAAGGGCCAAAACCGCAACGACCGTATAGGGCCGCTTAAGCACATATCCGACGACTGACATAAAACCTCTCCGGCAGACTAAGGACTGTTTCCGGTGACAAGCGGCAATTCGACCCTCACAGTTGGGCCAACCTTTTCATAGCTTCAAACTTTAACTGTTCCTCCATGTGGCTGACAAACGGCGCGGACAATGGAAAGCCCAAGTCCCGCGAAGCACGGGAACGAGCCTTTTTGGCGCCTATATAACCATGCTAATGGCCTGAGTCATCTCAAAGAAGGATTTAAAAGAGAAAAACGGAGACCTCAGCGCCGCAGTCAAGACCTTCCACGTGTTGGGCAATGACCACGTATCCGTCGGCGCGGGCCAGTATGTTGATCGCCCCCGATTTCCCGAATATCGGCGATGCCTCCATAACGCCTCCGCTTCCACGGGACAGGGCAACCGGCATATAATCGGTCCTGCCGTGCACCGAAGGGAGCTGCCGATTGAGGATCGCTTTAAGTGTGCGCGCGTACACAGGTTCAGTTTCCATCATTCCCTGCAGCTTGCGCAGAGAGGGAAGCACGAACGCCTGGCAGGTGATCAGCGCGGATACCGGCTGGCCCGGAAGTCCCCAGAAAAGCGTCTTGCCTGTACGCCCAAGGATCGTCGGCTTACCGGGCCGGATCGCAACCCCGTGCACCAGAAGCTCCGATTCGGGCAAACCCGCCAGGACCTGTGTCGTGTAATCCCACACCCCAACCGAACTGCCGCCTGACAGGACGATCATATCATGGTCAATAAGGGCCTCCTTACAGGCAGAGACCAGATCCTCGAGCCGGTCGGAAACCCTCTGCTGCACCCCGACCCGCGCTCCGGCGGATTTGATTTGGGCTGCAAGGCTAACGTTGTTAATGTCCCTTACCTTTCCAGGCGCAAGGCGGCGCGTCTCAACCGGAACTATTTCATTGCCCGTCGAAATCAGGGCGACCCGCGGGGTCCTGAAAACCTCCACTTCGACTATTCCGAGGGCAGCCAGCACGCCGATATCCTGGGGCCGAAGCATGGCGCCTTTCCTGAACAGGGTCTCGCCGAGCGCTATATCCTCACCGGCCTTGAGCACATTTTCGCCCGGCGCCACGGGCCTCGTAATCTCGATTGCCGTATTGTCGAGCACCGAAGTGTATTCGACCATCACCACCGCGTCGGCGCCCTCGGGAAGCATTCCGCCGGTCGGGATCTCCACCGCCTTTCCCGGCGCGACAGGGCGTGCGGGCGCCTCCCCCATGATCACTTCTCCCGATCTTTCCAAAAGAGCGGGGAGGCTTTCCGACGCTCCGAAGGTGTCCCGCGCACGGACAGCATAGCCGTCCATCGTCGCGCGCGCAAAATGAGGCGCCTGCTCGGCTGCCGTGATATCTGAAGCAAACCTCCTGCCGCAGGCAAGTGCGAGTGAAACCGGCTCGGGCGGCAGCGGCTGAATCCCGTTCAGAATCGACAAAACTTCATCGGGGGTCTTGACTTTGAGAAATTGGGCCATCAGGTTTTCCTCAGCGCAACGCCGGGCGCAAAAAACGTCGCACGGATGAGGTGATAAAATTATGCTAAGGATTTTAGCAGTTTTTGACGCATAAAAAAACCCGGATGGAGGTGATCCATCCGGGTTAAGAACATGACTCCGTCTCCGACGTCAAGCATCGAGAAAGGGACCGTTGAAAGGGGTGAGTGAGCAAGCCCCCTCCGCAGAGCAAAACCGCTCGGCTGAGGGGGCGGCGTCGGAACCTCCGGAGTTTAAACCGGGCAAATCATCAGAAGGCCACCTGGAAGCGAGTTTCGAAAATGTTGTCCGAGCTGAGTGCGGGCAGGAGGCCGTAGCCGGCGTTCGCGCCACCGGTCAACGTATTATGCGAATCGACTTCCGCACGGACATAATTCATTTTCACCATCATGTTTGGATTCAGATACCAGTTTATCGCGAATGTGTAATCTGTTTCCTTGCCGCCGTTGAAACCGGCAGCAATGTCGTTGGTATCCAGTTGGGAAATCTTGAAAGCCACTTCCCATGCTCCGCAGCCTCCAATCAGAGGATTAAAGTTATGATTCGGGATGATCCTGCCAAAGGTAGCCTGATAATCGGAAGGGCTGGCAGTCTTATTGTACGGGCGATGCTCACCGGTTATGAAGTAGCTGGCGTACGCATACCAGCCAAAAAAACTGGCCTCACCGTCGTTCCCCAGAGACGCACCGGAAGTACTCTTGACATCATGGGCCTGGACCCACATGTACTCGCCCTGCAGGGAAAGAGGTCCATACACCAGCGCAACTTCCGGATCTACGATATCCACTCCTTTAGCCAGGAAATTTCCGGTGTCGACCAGTGGGTTAAACAAATTCGCTTCGGGTGAAGACTTGTAGTCGAGCGTGCCTGGGTTAGTAGAAATTGTGCTATCGGAACGGAAGTTATGTGCGTAGCCTACGCCAAGATGGAGCAGATGTTCTCCATTGTTCTCATACCAGGGAAGACCCGTGATCCGCCCCGCCACTTGCGTGGAATCCAGATGTGGTGAGAAAAGATCTCCGGTAGAATCTTTGTACACGCCATTGCTTGATGTCGATGCCTGTTGTTGTAAAAAATAGCCCAACATCCAGCCCAGGCGATCGTTACAGGCCGTGTTTAACACCTCGAAGCCTGTATTGCGACTGGGAACGAGTGCATTAACCGGGAGGCTCTTCTCTATGAAAGTCACCCAGTTGTCACTGGTCAATTGTTCGAGTGACAGAGGCTCGTACATCTGTCCCGCCCTGATGCGCCCGATATATGGAATGTCCTTGACGCCCAACCATACGTCCGCGTAACTGAGCGCATTGCCTTGAGTGATGCTTGTGGTTGCAGTGGTTAAACTGTATGTCGTTACTCCCTTGGTGGTTTTAGAGCTTAGGGTGGCTGATTTGAGTACGGAGGTGGCCGAATATGACGGCGCAAAATCGATTTGGGCCATAAATTCGCCATTGTTCCAGATAACCCCGTCAAAGTCCAACCTCACACGGCGGAGCTGGTCCCCGTATCCATCGGTTTGCGGCTCACTGAACCCTTTGCTGAATTTTCCCTGCGACCAATGGGTCAAGTTGTTATTTGGTTCCGCATCTGCAAAATCGGCCTGGACCCTGCCGCCGATATGCAGGTCAAAAGCTTTGTCGTCCGTCGTAAACCTGAGGCCGTTAGCCCAATATGTATTAAAATCTGTCGGGTTCTTCGCTCTGGCCGGCGCCGCTGCCGCCGCTTTCTGCGCTTCTAGAATTTTTTGGGCCTCCGCCATTTTTTCGGCCTCGGCTTTTTTCAGCAGGTCGTTGTATTGCGCCTGACTGATCTGGTGGCTCTGCAACAGGATATCGAGTATTTGTTCCGTAACACTCTTTTCCGCAGCGCAGGCCCAACCGCCCGTGAAAACCATAAAGGCGCCGAGCAGCATCGTTACGCTCAGCGCCTTGAAGATAGTTCTATGCCCCAATCTCAGAAAACACTTCATGCCCTTTCCTCCTCAAAGTTGACGCTATTTGCTAACTCTCTCCTTGTTAGGCACATCCATCCGATATTATTAGTCTTTTAACCTCCTTCCCATTCGCAAAAGGTTAACACTTTGCCCCTATACAAAATTGGAAAAACTTTATTTCAAAATTTCGATTAATGTCAAGGGAAAAGCTGCGGTAATTCATATCTGTCATCAAATCGTAACATCTTGTCAAATTCCAGGGCCGCTTGCTCCATTTCGTCTCATCCAGAACGACAATAAAAAAACTTGATAAGAGGACCCCGCCTGATTTATTGTACTGCGCCGGGGAAAAGGCCCTCTGCGCCCTGGTTTCCGAAAACGGCTGAAATTAGGGGCTTTTTGCGGCAAAGGCGGACCATATCGTTGCGTGACTCGCCAAAATCTGCACTCAGCGGGTCTTTATTCAAAGGGATACATATTCCGCTCCGTAGGAGAATGGCATGTTTTATAGCAGGGCAGTGATTTTATTTGCATTCTTATTGCTTCTTTTTTCAGGACCTGGGGCGCCCTGTATAGCCGCTCAAACCTCTGCTGGCGACACCACAACGGCCAGGGTGGCGATTCTGCCCTTTGCCATGAACACCCCGGCAAATCTTAATTACCTTCAAAGCGGAATCCGCGACATGCTCTCTTCCCGGCTTTCGTGGGAGGGGAAGGTGAAGGTTGTGGACAAATCGGAAGCGGACAGGGCCGCCCGGGGAACAAAGGAAATTTCGCAGAGCGAAGCCCTGCGAATCGGCGCCGGCCTCAAGGCGGATTATGTTCTCTACGGCAGCATAACCAGCACGGGCCAGTCGGTAAGCATAGAGGCAAAAATGACGCCGGTGTCGGGCAAAACGGAGCCTATTTCCTTCTATGCTCAAACCAAGAGCCTGGACGAGGTTATGCCCCAGGTAGACCTGTTTGCCCAACAGATAAACCAAAAGATTTTCGGCAAACCGGAGGAGAACACGCAATCGGCCTCAAAGGAGGCTGAGGCGGCGGCTACCCGCAATCCTGAATTGCTTCTTCAAGACGCTGCAGCCTCGGGCGGCAAACCGGCCCCTGACCAAAAAGAGACAGTCCCTACACAGGCCGGAAAGCCATCCACGAAAACCACGTCCCAGGGAAAATCCAATCAATAATGTTGTGGCAAGAATACCGTTAAAGTCTTCTCGGTGGGGGGCGATGCTCCGGGTATATGAGCTAAAGGGAAACGCAAGACCACGCAATCTCCCGGATGAAGGCCTCGAGGGGATTTGGCCGGAGCCGCCTTTTTATTATCTTTTTTACAGAAAAGAGTCTGCCGAACCCATTCTGGAGTGGCTGAAATCCCGTCCCGACTGGCGGCTAACCTCCCGATACGATCTGCCATATGACAAATGGCAGGATATTTCCGTCCCTCAGATCAGCCTTGGATCTTTCAACGTCCGGCTGTCGGCCGACCCGGCGGCGGCGCTCATCCAAGGTGCGGCCACTCCCCCCCCTTCGGCCACCGAAAGGATCTCGACGCTCCGCGAGGCGTGCGGCTCCACCGCCAGGATCGCAATTGTCATCGACCCCGGAGTAGTTTTCGGTTCGGGCCTTCATCCCACAACACAAGGGTGCCTGCTTGCGATATCTGAAATCTTCGGGTCCAATGAAATCTATACGGCGCTTGATTTTGGCGCCGGAACCGGGGTCCTGGCGATCGCATGCGCCCTGGCGGGAGCAAAATTCGTCCTCGCAATAGACCGTAATCCCCTCGCGCTGAAGACCGCATGGAAAAACGCACGGGCAAATGGAGTCGAGGATCGGATCGCCTTGGTGGAGGCCGACCGGCCGGAGTGTCTAAATATACGCCCGGACTTTTTCATCATGAACCTGGAATGGCCCATCCTCGAAAAAATCCTTGCGGCGGGGGAGTGGAGGAATGCCAGGCGCATCGTGCTGGCCGGGTTTCTGGAAAGCAGGCTTGAATCGGTCAAAGAATTCGCTCGACCAGAGTTCCAGGTAGACAACGTAATAGAGCGGCAAGGATGGCCCACGGTCGTGCTGAGTGCTGAGTGCTGAATGATGAATGATGAATGATTTATTTCTCCGCGATTTGAGAGTCTTTACGCTCGTAACGAGGATGGCGGTCAGCTCGTCTGCTTCGTTGAGCAGGTCGGCGAGCCGTTCAGCTTTTAGGATGTCGGCATCGGCAAGGAGTTCAAGCCAATACATGGTTTCCTCCAGTTCTTGCAAGGCGCCTTCGGTCTTGCTGATCATTTCAGCATCCGACCGGCTTCGATTTCCCTCGCGAACTTGCCCACCTACCGATGTTCCGGAACGCAAAAGCTGCTTCCCGATCACCTGTGCTTCGGTCGTCTTCGGCAAGGATGAGTAAAGTCAAATAATCCGCAAGGCAAACAGCTTGGTGCGTTCCAATATGCCCACCTTCTCACCCTTCATCACTGTCTCCCTGACTCGTCACTCATCACTCATCATTCATCACTCGTCATTCATCTTTCATCATTCGAACTGCAGCCCTGATCCGTTCCGCAACCTCTTGCATTCGCCCTTCGTCCGCGTACCGGGACCTTGGCCAGAAAAAACCTCTCAGACCGTCTTTCCTTCTTCTTGGGACCACGTGCACATGAAGGTGGGGAACACTCTGGCTGACTCTATTGTTGATCGCCACAAAAGTTCCCTCCGCGCTCATGCTTTCCTCGACCGCGCGGCACAGAAGCTTTGCGTCCGAAAAAAACGGCCGGGTGAGTGAGTCCGGCAGATCCATCAGCGTCTCGTAATGGACCTTGGGGACGAGCAGGCAATGGCCCTGAAAAAGTGGACGGCTGTCCAGAAAAGCCATGCAGAATTCATCTTCAAGAACGATCGAGGCGAGCAGTTCGCCCAAAATTATCCGGCAGAATTTGCAGGTCTTTATCACTGAACTCTGCTCCGGGGCAGTCCCGCTTTTTCCTCAAAAATTATCTGCAGGACCTCCTGAAGGGAACGAACGCCTATGTGGCGGGCATCCATTTCCTGCGAAAGCCGCTCGGAATTGCTCCTGGGCATAAGACAGGCGCTAAACCCCAGCTTGGAGGCCTCCGCTGCCCGGAGCGCGCTGTGCCCGACTCCCCTTACCTCGCCGGCGAGCCCCACCTCGCCCCAGACCACAAGATCCTGCGGAATCGGCCTGTCCAGATAGCTGCTCATCAGCGCAGTGGTCATCGCCAGGTCGGCTGCGGGCTCTACGAGCCGCACTCCGCCGGCCACATTTATGAACACGTCCTGCTGCGCAAAGTTGAACCCGAGCTTTTTTTCCAGCACCGCAAGCAAAAGCGAGAGCCGGTTTGTGTCAACTCCCATGCTGGTGCGGCGCGGCTGCGTCCAACCGGTCGAACTGACCAGGGCCTGAAGTTCGACCAGGATTGGACGAGTCCCCTCCACCGAACAGGCCACAACAGAGCCTGAGACCCCTTTGGGGCGCTCGGCCAGAAGAAGCTGCGATGGATTGGATACCTCCTCGAGGCCGCTTTCCTTCATTTCGAAAACCCCGACTTCGTTTGTCGAGCCGTAACGGTTCTTTACCGCCCGAAGCAGCCGGAAGGTGTGCGTCCTGTCCCCCTCGAGGTACAAAACGGTGTCCACAAGATGCTCCAGGGCGCGCGGGCCGGCTATCGCGCCCTCCTTTGTAACGTGGCCGATCACGAAAATGCTTATCCCGCCTTCTTTACCCGCCCTCATGAGCCTCGATGCGCATTCCCGCACCTGACTGATGGACCCTGGGGCCACATCGAGGAGCCTTGCGTACATGGTTTGGATAGAGTCAACCGCCACGACCAGCGGAGGGTTCTTCTCGATTTCGTCAAGTACGGCTTCCAGTGAGGTTTCCGAAAAGATGAACAGGTCGCGGGAGCTTAGCCCGAGCCTCTGGGCGCGGGACTTCAACTGCTGAGGGCTCTCTTCGCCTGAAACATAGAGAACGGGGCCGTCCCTGGTCATCCTGGAAAGCGCCTGGAGAAGAAGGGTGGATTTTCCGATGCCTGGATCGCCAGCGAGCAAAACCACAGATCCCTTCGTCAGCCCCCCGCCCAGCACCCGGTCCCACTCGCCGATGCCGGTATGGAAGCGCATTTCGCCGCCCGACTGGATTTCATCGAGACTTACCGGATGGGTCGAGAGCGTTTTTGCGAGTTTCGAGGCCAGCTTCCTAGCCCCTCCTGGCGCTACCTCCTCGCAGAAGCTGTCCCAAATCTGGCATTCGGGACATTTGCCCATCCATTTCGGGCTTATGTAGCCGCATTGCTGGCATTTGTAGATCAGTTTCGGTTCGGCCATTTTCCGCCTTCCACCCGGCCCTGTTCATTAAGGACCTCTACTTATCCATACCCTCTTGCACACCTTCAAGAATTAGCCAAGCGTCTGAGTTGCTTGTTCGGGCTTCATCCCCGCGATACCTCCAAGCCCTTTTCCAATGCTCTCCATTTTATGCTGGAAACCCCTCGCCGTGTGCTACATCGAAACAGAACCCAGCGCAAGAATGGCGCAGATAGCCCCAAAGACGATCCAGGCAAGCTTTTGCTGCGTCCCGTGAACTTCAACCGAAGCACACACGAGAATGTAAGCCATCCAGGCCAGGCCGACCAGAACTCCCAGATATGGAATGAAATTGAGCACCGCAGTGACAGGAGAGATCGCGAGCGCATAGGCCGCGCACCTGAAGGAAACCTCATAGGATTGCCGCGACCCCATAAGCCGCCAGATTATAAAGAGAATAGCCGCCGCCACAAAAGTGAAAAGCCCTGTCAATATCGGGGTTATTATTATTGTGGTCAACAACAGCATGAAGAATTTGGCAAAAGAAAACCCCGGCAAGTTCAGGACGAGCCTGACGATGCTGGCGGCAACACTCATTACAACCGCGAAGATAAGGGGATCGGCATAGCCTCCCGAAGTTGGCATTCGCCGGTAAAACGAAGCCGGGGCACGGATAACCGCCTGAAAAATTTCAACGATCGAGCCAAACATTGCTCTAGGATCAGTGGCGGCTTTTTTCTCTTCCATTTGCATCACCTCCCATCATTTTGAAATCTGATAACATAGAGAAGAGCACTTCAGAAATAAAATCTTACCAGCTTCACGGGAGGTTTCAAATAATTCCCGAGTTAGCGGATTGCTCTTGAATGAGGAACCGGCTTTCCCAAGCAGGGAAAACGCTCCGTTGGAGTTGCGCGTCAATATTCGGGGACTTTGGGCAAAGTGGGAAATTGCCGGATTGCGGCATCGCTGATCTGGCGGCTGCTTAAGTTTGCATGCCGGCCGGTTTTGATCTCTTTTTTCCAAAAGCTTGGACAGATGACCCACTGCGGATGCAAAACGCAGGCGTCCCAGACGAATATTCCTTATTTAATTTATGTTTGAAAAATGGGGTGTGGGAATATATTTGGGCTACAGCCCGTTTACCGCGCCCACCCTTGACCCTGGATCGATCGAGGAGCTTACGCCAATATCCGATGTGGAAGACAA
>PLSV01000212.1 GCA_003165235.1 Syntrophobacteraceae bacterium | reverse complement strand
CACAAAAGATTTTACACTACCCTTTGGTTTGATGGAACCAGCGTTTCCCTTTTTGACGTCTCGACCTTTCGGTCTGGGGATAAGACGCTGAGCAGTTCCCGTCTCCGTAGGGAACAGGGTGCTCGCCCCACTGAAATGAATGCCCATTACGGGCCTACGCACCATGCCAGGAAGTAGTACGTCAATGTTGCATCGGCTTTTCCACTAGCCTGGTATTATGGCATCATTTTCGCTTGGACCCCTTAACTCTGACAGGCGGAAAGCGGGCTATAAAACTCCGGGGATGGAGGTGCGTCCTGAAATCGCAAAAACGAATCTCACTAAGATATCTCTTGCATGTCCGATCTGAAAATCGTATGGTTTTTACGGGTTTCAGGGTCACAGCGGAAGTTTTTCCCGCAAAAATCCGATCTCAACATGCAGTTTGGATGCATAGCGCAGAAGTTGATGCATTATTCCGGGTCATTACTGCCGCTAGATGTAGATTGGCTTAGCCGCAATACTTCCAGAGGTTAACCAATTCGATTTTGCAAAGGAGGCGTCCTAATATGTCGGTCTTGAAAAACGTGGCGATCGTCGGTGCAGGAACCATAGGTTCCAGTTGGGGAGTTTTTTTTGCTTCGAAAGGTTGTAAAGTTAATGCATACGAAAGCCTTCCGGAAATCAGGGAAAAAATACTTGACAGGGTGGATGGAGGATTGCGCTTTTTGGCTGAAAACGGTCTGATGGCTGAAGATCAAGTGGAATCTTCTTTCAAACGTGTCCGAATAGTGAACAATGTGGCTGAGGCCCTGGAAGATGTTGAATACGTTCAGGAATCCACCACTGAGGATTATGCCGGCAAGAAGTCTGTCTTCAAAGAGATGGATGCCGTCGCTAACTCTGACGCCATTCTGGCCAGCAGCTCATCTGGACTGCTCATGACTGAGATTCAAAAAGCAACCCAAAGGCCCGAAAGGTGCATAATCGCCCATCCTTTCAATCCGCCGCACATTGTTCGCTTGGTCGAAATAGTAAGGGGTGAGAAAACTTCACGAGAGACTGTTGAAGCCACACGCAAGTTCATGGCCGGCCTTGGTAAAGTGGCGGTCCTTCTCAACAAGGAAGTGCCGGGCCACATAGCCAACCGGCTCGCAGCGGCTCTTTGGCGGGAAGCCATAG
This sequence comes from Syntrophobacteraceae bacterium, assembly GCA_003165235.1. Classification (GTDB taxonomy): domain Bacteria; phylum Desulfobacterota; class Syntrophobacteria; order Syntrophobacterales; family Syntrophobacteraceae; genus SbD1. Next base: position 3,227 of record PLSV01000212.1, on the reverse strand, counting down.
ACCTGGTGGAAAATGATGTGGCAAGCGTCGAGGATGTTGACAAGGCGCTATGCGCCGGACCAGGGATTCGATGGGCGCTGATGGGCAGCCACCTCACCTATCACTTGGGAGGGGGGGAAGGCGGCTTGGAAGGCTTTATAGAAACAATCGCCAAGAAAGGCTTCTCACCGATTTGGGAAGACATGAAAACCTGGACCTCGATATCAGATTCCGCAAAATCGAAGCTTGCGGAAGGCATTAGACGCGAAATTGACGGGAAATCGATGGCTGAGCTAGCTCAATGGCGAGATGATAAATTAGTGAAGCTGCTAAAAGTAATTTATGAATAACTGAATTGGCCTTCCGGGTCTTCCAACAGGTCTTGCGCGTGGAATCCGGGTGCAAAGCGCAGCTTCAGCAGCCGTGGGTGATTAACTTAATGCATTATTCAGGATGAAAATAGACGGTGTTTTGCACGAATTCCTTGCCATCCCCGGTGTCATGGAAGACGTTACGGATTTAATACTCAATCTTAAGGAAGTCCGATTCAAAGTGACCGGGGATGGGAATCTTCGTCGGTTGCAGATCGAAAAGCAAGGTGAAGGCCGGATCACAGGCAAAGACATCCAGACCGGGGCGATGGTCGAGGTGCTCAATCCCGACCAGCATATCTGCACCCTTGCCAGGGATGCCAAGCTCAGAATGGAACTAACCATTAAGCAAGGGAAGGGTTACGTTCCGGCCAAAAAAATATCGAGGAAAACCAGCCTATCGGAACGATCCCCATCGGCGCTATCTTTTCGCCGGTGCGCAAAGTCAGCTACACCGTGACCCAGGCTCGTGTCGGCCAGATCACGGACTATGACAAGCTAACCATGGAGATCTGGTCGGACGGAAGCGTCAAGCCGGAGGATGCGCTGGCTTACGCCGCTAAGATTCTCATTGATTACTCTAAAGAGATAATTAAGTGAGTATCACGTTCAGCTTTAGTAGATTCCTTTTTTCGACTGTGAGAGGAAAATAGAGCGAGACCAAACGTTTGCAAGGAGACAGGTCGTCATGTCAGCAGAGACCAAGTCGAAATTTAGCAAAGCTACCAGGATGGCGATGATTTCCCAGTTTTTGGGGTTCATGCTTGATGCCTATGATATGGCGCTCGTGCTCGTCATGGCCCCCATTCTGATCAAGGTGTTTTCACCTCCCGGCGGAAGCACATCATGGCAGTATATCACGATCGTCTTCACCTACTCGATAACGATGGCTGCCCGACCTGTCGGTTCGGCGATCTTCGGACATTATGCCGATAAACTGGGCCGTCGCTTCCTCCTCGTGATCACCATCGGCGGGGTCGGGGTGATGTCTGTCGCCTCGGCCTTTCTTCCCACGCAAGCGGTGGTCGGGATCTGGTCATACGTAATATTTTGTGTGATAAGATTTGTAATGGGATGTTTTTTCGGTGGAGAGTATGCCGTGGGGCACACCTTTGCCATCGAGCATGCCCCGGCTGGAAAGCGCGGTCTGGTTGGCGGCTTCATTCAGTCCGGATTCCCGTTTGGATTTGTCTTTGGTTCCCTGGCATTTGCCCTGATCTCACACATCGTGGGCAGCGAGGCGATGCTTAGTTATGGTTGGCGCCTGGCGTTTCTGACCGGGATAATGCCGGTAATCCTTGCCATCTACATCAGAAAGTCCCTGCCGGAAAGCCCCGAATTCGAGAGAATCAAGAAGCAGGGAACTATTGAAAAAGCTCCATTTTTCAGCATGTTCAAGCCCCCGGCGCTCTGGAATTTTCTGCAGGTTTTCTTCTTCATGACCGGTCTTTTTCTCACCGATTATTCGGTCTATGGATTTCTTCCCCAAATCCTGACCCTGGGCGGAAGAGGATTCGACACCACTACCTACAGCCTCATCTACGGATTCGCTCTTTTTATGGCTTTCCTGGGCTATATCTTCTACGGCTGGATCTCCGATTATACCGGGCGCAGGCACCTGACCATGAATTACTGCATCTTCCTGATTATCTTCGGCGTACCCTCTTATTACGTCCTCTATAATGCCGCCATTGCCCGCAACGTCTGGCTTGCAGTCCTGGGCGCAACGATGGCCGCAATGCTGAAGCTGGGCTGGGGCATCGTGCCGGCTTATCTTTCCGAACGGTTCCCGACGAGGCGGCGAGCGGTGGGCGTCGGTTTCGGGTACTCTTCGGGCGCGCTCCTGGGAGCATGGTTCAGCGTCTATGTCTGGTGGGCCCACAGTATTCCCGCGATTGCAGCCATCGAAAAAGACGACATGTGGCTCTCTCCTGCGGTCATTTTGACAATAGGGGCACTGATGACTTTCGCTAGCATGTGGGCCAGCCCTGAAACGAAGGACATCAAGCTTTCAGAGGTGGGTGAGGGAGCGCCCGTCGTTGAGTCCGGCACTCTTCCCTAGCAGGCTGAAGAAAAAGGGGGTTGCGCCGGACAGTTCGAGGCGGGGGCCGAAAGCATTGCAAAGTGTCATGCAATTGCACAGGGGCTTGGCGGGCAACTTGTGGCTGCTGACGTAGTCGCCAGTACTATCGCCGAAGTGACCCTTGGCAAAGGCCGGGTCGAACAAGCCTTATCCCTGACTGAGCAAGCTGTCGCTATGGCCCGGAAGACGGGCGGCATCTGGGCTGAAGGCAAGGAAGGACGACTGCTGCCGTTCAACCCTGAGCATTACACCAATAATACCGGTCTATGGAGTTCCCCTGGCGCCTGAACTATTATTTGAGCTACTGTCTGATGGCGGAACACTATTTCGAGTACCGGCAAACCATAAAAAGTGCTTTGACTATCCAGATGCAAGCCCTGAACGCAGACGCCAATCCGTCAGAGGGCAGGAGTATCTCCGGGACCTTGTAGCTAAGTACTCGTTTTCATAAATACGGTTGCGAATCTTCACAGCAAAAAATAGAAATGAACCGGCGCAACAGTTTCAAGACATTTTATCCGTGGACAAGCCGGATTCCCCGGTCGATCTTCTGCAGTAGCCTGGAGAGAATGGGGTGCATAGATTCTTTTACGGAAGCATTCTCGTTCATAGGACACCTCCTTTGGGTTCAGTGAGAATTCAGATGCCAGCCTTCGGCTCTCTGCAAAACTCAAAGTTCCACAAACAAGCACTTGCCGGGCGTAGGCCAAATGAACCGACAATCTTGATTTGTCATTTTTGGTCTTCGTTCAACTTGCTGACAGATGACCCGGTAGTGTAAAATCTTTTGTGTA
>PLSV01000216.1 GCA_003165235.1 Syntrophobacteraceae bacterium | reverse complement strand
TTCACACTGACTCATGCATAATCCAGGCTTAGATAGTGCGATGGCTAAATAGCTCAATTCAGCGGCGAGCTTCTTCCAATCATTTATTACCAGGAGATGGAGATGCGCAAAGTTGCGGTGCTTTGTGCCGGTCACACTAGATTCATGTTCAATTCACCGAAGACACAAATCGAATTGCTGGCTGAAGCGGCTATGGATGCCATTGGCGGATCATCTTTGAAACCCCGGGACGTACACCAGGCCATTTTCTGCGGCAATGTGCTGGGGGGGTTTACGGAAGGCCAGATAATGGTGCAGTCTTATTTTGCCGATGATATCGGGTGCTGGAATGTTCCGGCCAATAGATATGAAGGCGCCTGCGCCTTGGCGACCATGGCCATCAGAGACGCTTTTATGTGGGTCGCTTCCGGATTTTACGATATCGTGCTGGCCGGTGGGGTGGAAAAAGCGACTTCCATGGGAACGTCTCTGGCTACAAGGACCTTCGCCATGGGTGGGGACAGCCGTTATGAATATCCGGCCGGTTCCCCTTCCCCGGTTTTTTTGGCATGTTGGCTCATATGTACTCAAAACAATACGACGTCCCTCTTGCCAAGCTTAAAGAACAAATGGCCCTCGTCTCCGTTCAATCGCACCATTACGGCAAGAAGAATCCCAACGCTCAATTCCGGAAAGAAATAACGGTTGAGCAGGTGCTCAATGGCTTCATGGTGACTTCGCCTTTGCAATTGCTGGATTGTTGCCCTTTTTCCGACGGTGCCGCAGCCATTGTTTTGGCTTCCGAGGATGTGGCCAAAAAACTTGCGCCAAAACCTGTTTACATTGTTGGCGTTGGACAGGCTTCATCGGGGAGGGTCAGTTCCCAATACAGGAGCCTCCCAAGAATCAAAGCCAGGGAAATCTCCGTGAAGCAGGCATATGACATGGCGGGACTGCAGCCAGGGGATATCCATATCTGCGAACTCCATGACTGCTTCAGTATTGCGAGCATCATCGCTGTAGAAAGCCTCGGCTTTGCCGAATTAGGCAAAGGAGGAAAACTTTGGGAAAAAAATGAAACCGGAATCGGGGGAAAAATCCCGATCAATATCTCCGGTGGGCGAAAAGCAAAGGGACATCCCATCGGCGCAACGGGCGCTTCTCAGATTTGTGAGATCGTACATCAGTTGAGAGGCGAATTAGGGGATCAGGGCAGACAGGTCGAAGGGGCCAAAATAGGCCTGGTAGATACCTTGGGCGGCGACGGAACGGTGATCAATCTTATTCTCAGCGCTGCCTGATGCAAGGCCTCCCGCGCCCGCCCAACGCGCATGATAGACACACCGTGCGGTCGGCCTTCGCGCTACGCGGCGCACGTCGCACAGGGTTGTTTATAAGTCTATGATACGAGGAGGAAAACCGATGGAATATCCACTGGATTTTAAACAGTATAGTGATGCCCTTACCAGAAATAAGCTGCTGGGATTGAAATGCGGCAACTGTTCTGCTATCAGATGTCCCCCCAAAATGACGTGTCAGGAATGTGGGGGCTTGGAGCTCGCAATAGTCGAACTGAGCGGGATGGGAGAAATCAAGACGTTCACCCACACCTTCGTAGCTCCCCAGGGAAGAGAGTGTGAGGCGCCCTACATCCTCGTCCTGGTTGAACTCGAAGAGGGGCCGTGGATATCCGGTAATCTTATCGGCATCAGTCCTGACAGGGTCAACATGGAGTTGATTGGAAGGAAGGTTGAACTGGGACATAAGGTATTCTCGGGTGATTGCTATTCCTCCGGCCCGGCGGCGAGACCCCTTTTCTGTTTCAAAGAATAGAGGGCGATCTGAACTCAAGTGAAACATTTTTACTTATCATGTAAGTAGATGAAATTGTGTTTGGGGATTGGCGACGGTTTGTGGTTTATAGTCGGGTAGACGATGGCAGGCGACTACCCTCATCCACCCGACTATTAGCGATGCCTCTCGGGATGGCGTGCTACAGGTTGAGGCATTCCTTTATCATATCCTCCCTGAAACCTACAATGACCTTATCACCTATAATAAGTGTAGGAAAAGAGCAACTGGGGTTGATTGCCTTGATCTTCTCCAAAATGAGCTTCTTTTCCTCCCCTTCCAGCCGAGCTACTTCGATACAGTCATACCTTATCCCACAGCCATTCAGGAATGCCTTGCAGTTTTTGCAGTGGATACAGGTACTTAAAGCGTAAAGCGTCACATCGCAAGCATCCATCTTCGCACCTCTTGACTTTGGATTGTTTGATCCGCGATCGAGTCTGCTCCAACCTGCAAGCAAAGACAGACTAACGGTTTCATGAGTTCAGTTTTTCCGACTCCACTTTGGCAAGGTCAAGCTTTGCAGCGAGCAACTTCCTATAGAGTGATTCAACTTTTGCCGGGTGTCTGGCCACTGTGGCTTTGAGCAAATCTCCCTCCAGTTCCGCCACTTCCAGCCGCTCATAATAATCCATGGTTTCCTTGAGATGAGCCAGAACGATCTTGCCGGTCAGAAGGGGATGGTTATTTGTCACATTAGCGTCCTTGAACCGGACTCCATGCTCCAGTTCGACTTCGAGGCCCCTTCTAAAGCTCTCGACATAAAGATTCATTCCCTCCGTGTTTACCTCGGATAAAATGATATGAGCCTCTTCGATGAGAACTGTCGCATCGCCCTTTGTCGTCCAATCACTTATGTTCAGGAGCCTGCAAACCCGTTGGACCTCTTCAACCGTCACGTACATTGGTATTTCCATAAAAACCCCCATTCTGCTGAAGATCAACGAATTGAAGAATACGCTACGTTGACGCCAGCGCCTTTCTGGCTATTTCCCGCCCATAATCCTGAGCCATTTTGATTCCGCCGCCAAGATCCGCAGCTTTCAGTCTCAGTGGCTCCGGGACCAGATTCATCTTGAGAATATGTGTCATAGTGTCGAAAATTCGCCCGGGCGCCTCTCCACTCCATCCAAAAGCGCCAAAGGCCCCACCGGCTTTTCCCTCGAGATTCGCTTTTTCAGCAATAAACAGAAATGTCTTCATAGATTGAAGCATCTCACCATGATAAGTGGCCGATCCAAGGACAATTGCGTTGTAGTCAATTAGTGAAATGCCGCCTTTGTCGATCTCGGTCACATTGCGAACCTCCATGTCATATCTTTCGAAACGCATTCCCTCGGCGATCAATGGAGCGATTTTTTGAGTCTGATTGGTTCTCGTTGCATAGACTACAAGCCCTCTAGGCACGAATATCCCTCCTCTGGATTAAAGCCGGTTGGATGTTAATATATAAGTTCACTCCGGCGTGAAGCTGTTTTCCGGGTCTTGCGCATTAAAATTGGAAAAGAGGTGAAAACTGCCCTGGACTTTATCCTGGGTTCCTCTGCACTCGCTCCTCCTAAATCAATGCCGGCGCGGTAGTGCAAGAATAGTTATCCCCAGATAACCAGTCAATAGGCTCGGACGCTTTCGGGACCATTTCTTTGGCGACTGCGCAGGATCACGACATGGTTTATCCGCTTCCTGCTTCACATCTGAAAGATCTCGTGGAAGGACTTGCCAAGACGCACGAAAGAGGAACCCGTTATCCTATGCCTGCTTTCTTGCGCTACCAATCCGAGGTGGGTTTCACACTTCCATTGACAGACATTTTCAAATAGAATAGCAGCAATCGACGGTGGGATTAACTTTTCTTGTGTTTTTGATTCGTATATGGGAATGTCCTATGGGCTTACAAGGTGTCTTGAGATGTTTTTAGATCGGTGGGTGAACAGAAGGCATCCTTCGAGATTCGCTGGTGGTCAGATTGATGCATTATCCGAACTTATCGTTTCGATCTGCTGCAACATCAGTAAATTAACCGATCCAGAGCAACACAGAGATTTTTTCTCATCCAGAAAAGGGGAAGATCGATGGCAGAACTTGTGATAGTCAAGAAAGCTGACGGCATTGCCTCGGTGTTGCTAAACCGTCCTGAGGCGTTCAATGCACTCAACATGGATATGGCGGAATCCTTAGCGGCCAATGCCATTACTCTTGCATCGGATGAAGGGGTGCGCGGAATCATCATTTCGGGGGAGGGTAAAGCGTTTTGTGCCGGTGGTGACCTCAAATATGCTCTCGCATTCCCTCTGGGTCCCTCTGCCGCATTTCATGAGTTAGCCGCCAGATTTCATCAGGCCATCCTGGAGATTCGCCGTATGCCTAAGCCTGTCATAGCTGCTGTAAACGGGATAGCGGCGGGAGCAGGCTTCCCCCTGGCGTTGGCTTGCGACTTTAGAGTCATGGCCAGGTCTGCCGCATTCCGGCAGGCCTACACTTCCAGCGGACTTTGCATTGATGGTGGTGGTTCCTTCACTCTCCCCAGGATGGTCGGGTTAGCCAGAGCGATGGAGATCATGGCTTTCGACAGGCCCATCTCTTCAGAGCAGGCTCTTTCCTGGGGATTGGCGACCAAAGTTGTGGAGGATGGGAATGTTCTTGAGGAGGCTACCCGCATGGCTCTTGAGCTTGCAAAATGCTCATTGAATTCCTTCGGGTGGTCGAAGAAGCTCCTAACCGATTCCTTCGACACCTCTTTTGAGACCCAAATAGAGCGGGAGCGTTTAGGCATTGCCAGTTGCGGCGCTCATCCTGAAGGCATTGAAGGACTGAGAGCGTTTTCAGAAAAACGCAAACCTTCATTCATCCCGGGGGAATCCTTGTAGAGGCTATGAAGGAGACATAATCATCTCCTGAAGGACAACAGACCCAAAATATATTTCTGTTGAAATGATTGACGCGTAGTAGACAAAGATGGGCGCTGAAACGTGATTGGCGCCCTTGGTTTATGAACTGATGCAGAGTCGTGCTGATAAGAACCAGCATGAGACGGCGGACCGCATGAGCGGCGAGGCAGGGTTGCTTGGCTGAAGATCGCTCATCCTTGGCCCCCACCCGCTCTCGGCCGGTGGTAGTCGCAGCGCTTGGGACATCACAGACATTTGCATGGGCGTCCAGCTACTACCTGCCGGCAATCCTTGCCGATCCCATTAGCGCGGGAATCGGCGTCCCCAGCACCTGGGTATTTGCTGCGTTCTCGGCGTCATTGTTGATCGCCGCACTTTCCGGCCCCTACGTGGGGCGAGCTATTGATCGCCGGGGGGGACGCGGCGTATTGACGCTCTCGAGTCTTGTGTTAGCGGCCGGACTGATCGGGCTCGCCGCTGCAGTTGGACCCCTCAGTCTCTTCGGGGCCGGGGCGGTGCTCGGCGTCGGTATGGCCCTGGGGCTTTACGACGCAGCCTTTGCGGCGCTGACAACATTCTATGGCGATGAAGCGGGCGGTCCGATCACCGGTATAACGCTCATCGCCGGCTTCGCATCGACGGTGAGTTGCCCCTTGTCCTCGCTGCTCAATCATGCGTTGGGTTGGCGTGAGACCTGCCTTGTTTGGGCAGCGGTTAATCTTTTAATCAGCCTTCCGCTCAATCGCTTCCTGTTGCCCTTTCCTTCGCACCTTGCACATTTGCGGCGGATGCCGGAAGCTCCCGTGAGCTGGAAGCCGTACAAGGAGATGTTCCTTCTGGCTTTTGTGTTTGCAGCAGCCTGGTTCGTTACCGGCTCGATGGCGGCGCACCTGCCAAGGCTGCTGGAAGGAGCGGGCGCTACGCCCCTGCAAGCTGTTGCCGCCGCGGCTCTGATAGGACCGGCGCAGGTGGCGGCGCGCCTTGCCGAGTTCTTCATCCTCGGACGGAAACACCCGCTGGTTTCTGCGAGGATCGCCGCGTGCCTTCATCCACTCGGAGCTGTCGCCCTGGTTTTTATGGGCCCGTCTGGTGCGGCGATCTTCGCGGTCCTTTATGGTGCGGGCAATGGCCTTATGACGATCGCCCGCGGCGCCGTGCCGCTGGCAGTCTTCGGTCCGCGCGGCTATGGCGAGCGCACCGGCCTGCTCGGCGCACCGGCCCGGGCCGTACAAGCCCTTGCCCCGCTGGGGTTCGGGCTCTTGCTTGACCTCATGGGTGAATCAGTAATACTTGTCTCGGCGGGCCTTTGCCTGTCCGCCCTGGGAGCTCTGCTCTGTCTGCGTGCGACCCAGACGCATCTGCACGGCGGCAATGAGAACTGAACTGCAAAACCGTTGACTGCATAAGGCTATGCAGTTGGCAGGAAATGAGAAGGGCAAAGAGGCGTGCTTCGGAAGAGCCAAAAACTGCCTGATTGACCTCTTGCTTGAATGTTCCATTGGGGAATTGTATAATTTTATGAGCATTTGGATTATTCGAGGAGTCTTTTCGGGCAGAATCCGACCCGAAGATGCGCCTTCAGATGCAGAGCATACAACTTCATGCATTATTGCGGATGATCGGATGAAGCCGTAAGGGATGCGCAGCTCGTAACCGAAGCTGCAGTAGAAAATATTACGTTAAAAAATGAACTTTTCGCTGAGCTTGGGAGTAAAGCCCCGCCCGATGCGATACGGGCTGCAAACAGCCCTTTCATCCCTATATCCAAAAGGCAGGACGGCGGCGGCCGCTCTTGAGGTCCCCTTGCCCTAAAGCCTGAGGAAGCGGTTAAGGGCTGGAAACGCCAAGCGCCGGCGCGCCGGAACGAAGAACCCCCCGATCTCTTGCCGGACATCGATTTTGAAGGTGGGCAGGTCTAAAGGAACGAACCGGAGGACAGTAAGGGCTTGCCGCATTGAATGAAAGAATCAAAGGAGATGAAAATGTCAGTCAAGAAAAGCAAGACTTCAATCTTGGATTTATTAGCCAAGGGAACGAGAATGAATGCGGCGAGCCACGGGTCCGGCGTGCAGGAGCTTCTGCGTAGCGGGTTATCATGTGCGAATTGTCGTGAACCGATCACAGACGAATTCGTTATCGGCGAACCTATGCTGGTTGCTCCAGGCAAGTACGATGTGTTTTTTCACAAAAACAGGCCGGAATGCCGAAAGGCGAGCGGCGAAAAAATAGCATATGTTCCGCTCTGCACTAACTGTAAGACGCCGGCTTACCAGTCATTTACAAGAGAGACATTATCTGCGCTGCTTCGATCGAGTGCAGTAAAGTTTCATTGCACTCAATGTGATAATAGCTGGCCCGCTACAGTGGAAGACGTCGCAAATCTTTCGCGATTACTTAAAGACTAGACAGCGGAGTCCCTGGAATGAAGTGGAAAGAAAAGGGGTGGCGGGTGTCCTACCTCCAGGTGGGTCACGAGACCGGCGGTGCGGCGGCATCCCCCGTTGGAAAAATTGGCGCGAACGTTCGTGCCCGGAAATCAACCCTTTTTGCAATGAAAGATCGGAACATCAAGAAGACATTTACTTCCAAAGGGCGAAAAGCAACCTCGTTGCAGAACCATCACACGCCGGTATCCGAGGGTTGGACGCCCATTCCATAAATGCCCGTCAATCCTTCGGCATCAAGCAGAATCTTGTTTCAAATCTCATCCTTATATGTATTTATTCCCCATAAGAAACCTTTCGGAGATGCAGCGATGGAAAGTGAGGTACAAAAGCCCGATCGGATGCTTGAGGCTGTTCGTGAGCGCGCCGA
>PLSV01000173.1 GCA_003165235.1 Syntrophobacteraceae bacterium | reverse complement strand
ACTGGGCAAACTGGTATAACTGGTATTGATCGCTTTGAGTGAGAACTGAGAAAGTGTCCTTTCGTTTTGCAGCGCTTCTTTTCGGAACAAAAGGCGGGCGCCCGGTCAAAATCCGCCTTTTGTTCTCTCCCTTAATAGTTGACAGAGGCATACGCTCATTCATTACCTCAATGTCCCAATGAGGAGGTTCAAAGAATGGGAAATATCCAGCATTTTGCACAATTCCTCACCACTCTTTGTTCCAGCGTTTTTGTGGGCGCCGCTGTCTACATAAACCTCGTGGAACACCCGGCAAGAATGGCGTGCGGAACTATCCTCGCCGTTACGGAGTTTGCCCCTAGTTACAAACGGGCGACCGTAATGCAAGCGTCACTGGCGGCGTGCGGCTTTGTCGCTTCGGTCGTGGCCTGGTTGGCAGGAGCGAGTGGCTGGTGGCTTATAGGCGGCATTCTGCTGGGATCGGTTATTCCTTTCACCCTGTTCTTCATTATGCCGACAAACAAAGAGCTACTCAGTCCCTCATTAGACAAAGCATCGGAGAGAGCAAATCAACTACTGTCACGATGGGGGCGCTTGCATGCGGTGCGTTCTGTGCTCAGCACAATGGCTCTGTTAATCTTCTTAACTTGTCTTCCCAGTCAGTAGCACTCTTTAACCGGATAAATAACCCGTCAGCGAGGGATTGAGATTTGGGTTACAGTTATGAAAGCCATTTTGCAGAATTTCACGCGTGCTGATGCAGAGGTGTTTTCGAAGAATCATCCAAAAAGGACCCTGGTATATGGAAATGCAAAATCCGCAAGGCATGCCCGGAGGTTACCGGTTATCCATGGGGCAGAAGGTTTCGAACGCCCTGTTTTTCTTTGGTTACTTGAAGCCTGTTTTATGGATCGCGATATTGGTTGTGTTAATAAATCTGATATCGGCTTCAAGTTTAATACCTATCATGGATTTTGGAAGGATATTGACTGACTACTTTGGAAAGAGAGAGTCGGTAGTATGGGCTTTCATTAGTTTATTTGCACCACCGCAGCACGCTATATATATTTACGCTATTTTGGCGGCGCTGCTCATAGTACTTTCAGGTGTGGTTACGCTTATATCGAATTACTATGGCAGTTATGTGCGAGAGTTTATGTTGAGGAACCTCAGGTTTGACGTCTACAAGAGTATCGAGCACCTCAACATGCAATCAGTGAACAGAAGAGGGGCGGGAGATTACGTGCAGGGAATTCACCGGGACGTCTACGCGGTGGATCAACTGTTCAGTGAACTCTTTAACAGGACCCTGCCTCAGGCGATATTTGCCGGCGTCGCGTTCGCAGTTTTGCTTAACATCAATTGGGTTATGACCCTGGCGCTGTTTGCGGCCGGCTTTGTGCTCTTTCCGGTTTTCACCATTTGCAACTCGAAGCTGAACCGGCTTTCCGGCTACCTGCGGTACGCCTTCACCGAAATGTCGGATCAATTGATCGAGACCATAGGGGGGTTCCGCGACATTGTGGCCGGAGGGCGCTTCGACAGGTTTGCGGGCCGGTTCGACGATACTCTCAAAAGATCGCAGGGCAGCGCAGTCAGCATTGCCTGGTGGGGGCAGTTCGGCGGCGTGACGACAACGTCTCTGATGAGCCTGTTCAGTGCGGTCCCGATCATCGTGGTGGTTCCCCAACTGTTGAGGGCCTACGCTGCCGGCCAGCCCGCAACGGTTTCCTCCCTTATCGGTGCCACAATCTCGTATGTGCTGTTTCTTCAACAGTTTTTGCATATTTATTCCATCATATACAATTTCATTCAGCAGGCGGCCCTGACGGCCCCCAGTTTCCTAAGCCTTCGGATGATGCTGACGCCCGAACCGAGGAAGTCCGCACAGCTCCATGCTGTGAAGGCCGGGAGCGCTGCGGCGCCTTTGTCGCCCGTTCTGGCCATCAAGTTCGATGGCGTATCGATGCGCTTCAACGGCCGTGGGGTCTTTGACGGTCTGGAGTTCTCGATCCCGGGGGGGAAACTTTCGGCCATTGTGGGTCAAAGCGGATCGGGGAAGACGACGATATTCAACCTGCTGTTGCGATTACTCGACCCGACAGGTGGGAGAATCCTGATCAATGACCGGCTTCTGGAAGAAGTCGATGAGAAACAGCTCAAAAAATTGATGGGCCTTATTCCCCAGGACCCGTTTATCTTCAACTCCTCGCTTCGTGAAAACCTTCTGATGGCTTCACCCGAAGGAGTGGACGACAGGTTGCTCAACAGGGCCGTCGACCTGGCGCAACTGCGTGAATTCGTCGAATCCCGCGAAGACGGTCTGGATTTTGTAGCAGGGCATATGGGCAGGAACCTTTCCGCCGGCGAAAAGCAACGGCTCGCCCTGGCCCGTTTGATCGTGCAGGACCCGGAAATCATTATTTGCGATGAATATACGGCCAATATAGATGTGAAGACAGCGGGGCTCATTCACGAGGTGATGCGGACCGAGTTCTCCGGCCGAACGCGCATAATTATCACGCACCAGTTGTATACGATCAAGGGCGCCGATCATATAGTCGTTCTGGATAAAGGGACAATCGTCCAAGCCGGTGCCCACGAAGAACTGTTCGCCCAACCCGGTGTCTACAGGGATTTATGGGAACTGCAGAAACTGACCTGACGGGCGCTGTTTCACCGCCGAGGCGGGGCATAGTCCGGTCAAGCGGACGTGAAGACCGGCGCGGGGAGGGAAGGACAAGGGAACAAGACCCTCGCCTCGTCCCTCCCTGGCCTATCTGCGACCAGTCACCCCATCTTCCTGTCGGCCATTGCCTTTCTGCGTAGCTAACACCGAGTTTCTTGAAATAAGGTTTGGTGGGCTGCGCTCCACGTAGCCCACCCTACAAATCTCTATCTCGAAAAGGCTTGATGGGTTGCGCTTCGCTCCACCCATCCTACGAATTTAGCCCATCCTGCAAATCCTGTCAGGGTTCAGGGCAGCCCGCGGGGACATGAGAGCGACTGGGGTGAGCATTCACTCGACCGTCTTTTTGCGCCTCCTGATGACCTGCCTGGTCTGTCCGGCGTCCGGGTTGCTCGCTTCGGCAGGTGTTTTCGCATCGGCCTTGGCTTGCCTTCTCGCTTCAATATATTGCTGCAGCTTCTCGGGCAGCCCTCTCTTTTTGGCCGCTTTGCTTCGGGCTTTGATTAACGACCTGGCGGCAAGGGGCGTTCTCATCGAGAACCCGTATTTCTTCCTGTACTCGATCTGGTTCATGCCGTGGGAAAACAAATGCTTCGATGTGAGCTGTCTCATTTCAGCCCCGCATTCGAGGCAGATCACCTTATCATTCCGGATCGAGTTCTCAGGCGTGAGGGCGGGCTTTTCTTCCGGGGCTCCCTCCTGCGCCGCCTCTGCGGCCGGCTGAGTAAATTCGGCGCCGGTTCCTGCCGTTTCTGCTTTTTGTAATTCCTGGAGCGTGCTGAAGACCTGCCGGAGAGAAGAGGCGATATCAGCAGTCGACATCGGACCCAGTGATACTTGCGTTTGTACGATTTCCGAAGCTATCTCGATAAGTTTTTTGGGCATCTGGTGATTCCTTTGGCATATAAGTAAGCGGATAACTACACGGTTCAGAGCGCCCCTGATTTTAGTAGGTTGGTGAATGAATGCAACACTTATCCTTGCAATAACCTCATCAATATTTCGTAAGCCTTCACCACAACGTCCACCGCAACAACTCATGTCCCATTGGGAGACCCATAGCAATGAAAGGCGCCTCAACGATCGACAACTCGCACAACCATGGGGTGTGTTTTGGGGGTTTCCGGTTGGCAATTACTTTAGTCCAGCCCATCACTCTCCGCGTCGGTCTTGACCTCTCCTTGATCCGCTTACCGGCTTCAGCCGGAAAAAGGAATCATTCAGGCCCAAGTTGATGGAATCGGGTCGGGCCTCTATTGACAGGGCTTCTCACAAAATTATATTAGCTTTCGTTACACACACTCAGCCCCAGCTTTTGTCTATTTAAATCCGCATCGGTCCAGTCTGTTATCATGTTGAGGAGACTCCCTTGTTGAAGAAAACACTAGTACTTACTTGCATAAATCAGAGTAACGTTTCTTGAGGCCCTTACGGCCTACGGATTTCTTCCGCCACTGAAAAGGAGCAACCTTCTCATTGTGAACGGCAATAAAAGTGGTGATCGCATCCCGAACCTGCTGCGGGGACGTAAAACTTGCCCCTTTTGAGTGCGGCTCGGCTCAAGATGCTGAACCATACTTCCACTTGGTTGAGCCATGAAGCTCCTGTGGGAGTGAAATGGAAATGCACGTTGGGGTGACGCTTTAACCAAAGGTCCCGCTTTGGTTTGTGGGTATTCAGGTTATCCAGGATTACATCAATCTCTTTATCTGGATGATCTTTAATAACACTATTCATAAAGTGCAGAAATTCCAGTCTTCTTCGGCGATTATAATGGCCGGCCTTAACCTGGCCGGTGGCTATGTCGAGAGCGGCGAAGAGGGTTGTAGTGCCGTGCCGCTTATACCCATGAGACTGACCAAACAGAGCTCTTCCGTTTGGAAACTTGAGATAACCCTGGGCTCTCTCCAATGCTTGTATCTGAGGTTTTTCATCAACCGAGATCACCAGGGCATTCTCAGGAGGATCAAGGTAGATACCCTCAATATCAGAGGCTTTAGCAGCAAATTGCGGATCGGTGGAAATACACCAACTGTGCCTTCTTTGAAGTTGAATCTTGTGCTGTCTGAGAATCCGCCAGACGTGATCTTTGGAAACATCTCCAAGCTCTTCGGCAACCAATCGGCCGTTCCAGGTGGCGTATCCGCGTGGAGGCTCTTTATCGAGCACGGCCAAGACTCGTTTTTCAGTGTCTTTGTCGTAACTGGCCGGTTTTCCTGGCCTTGGCTGATCAATAAGCCCATCGATTCTTTGAGCTGCGAACCGGGTGCGCCATTTGCTCACGGTCGCTTTTCGGATACTGAGGCTTTCAGCAATCTCCTTGGTTGCTTTGCCTTCGCCAGCTAAAAGAATCACTTGGGCACGCATGTACATACGTTGCTCGGTCTTCCCATTTCTGGTCCACGACCGAAGCGCCTCTCGTTCGGATTCGGTTAGTTGAATAGTAGTCGCTCTCATGAGCGCAGGAGACATCGTTACGCTCTTTTATGCAGGTAGTGTCAAGAGTTTTGTGTAA
>PLSV01000161.1 GCA_003165235.1 Syntrophobacteraceae bacterium | reverse complement strand
AAAATGCCATCAGTCGATCCGCCGACACCCTGCTTCGGCGCAGAAACAAACGGCGGCTTATCATGGATGTAGATTCCACCGAAGATCCCGTCCATGGAAACCAGGAGGGTGCAGCCTTTAACGGTTACTTCGACCAGGTCTGCTATCACCCTCTGTTTTGCTTGACCAACAAAGGTGATCTTTTGAGCGCAAGACTGAGACCNNGGAAACGCACACTCAGCCGATGGGGTACTGGATCTTATCTCCCCTCTTGTTGAGCGCTACCGGTCATGGTTCAAGCAGTTTTGGCTCCGTGGGGATGCGGCCTTTGCCGGTCCAGACCTGTACGAGTTTTGCGAAAAGAAGCGAATCACCTATTTCATTCGTCTTCCGGCCAACAACAGCTTGAAGAAGATCATCCTGCCTCACCTGAAGCGGCCAGCCGGTCGCCCTCCAAAGGGCGGCGTACAGGTCAAGGTAATCGAGTTCCAGTACCAGGCCGAGAAATGGAATAAGCCCCGAAGAGTTGTCTGTAAGATCGAATGGCATGTTGGGGAACTCTTCCCCCGTGTCGGATTTATTGTAACCAACTCGAACATGGAAGCACAGAGAGTAATCACGGTCTACAATGGGCGGGCTGAGATCGAAAACCGGATAAAGGAGGGGAAAAACACGCTTAGATGGGACAAAACGAGCTGCCATCGTTTTACAGCCAATCAAGCAAGGCTTCTCGTCGGATGTCTCGCATATAACCTGCTCCACATGATCCGGGATACGGCGTTCTGGGGGCAAAGCGTCAGGCCATCCATAGACTCGATAATCAGGTGCCTGGTAAAGGTGGGAGCCAGGGTGGTCTACCATGCCCGAAGATGGTATGTGCATGTAGCAAGGGCTTTTTCACTCGCCCGGTACTATCGGATTCTATTCGCCTGAACCCTTGAAGGCGGACAGGCGGGAAGCAGGTTATACAAAACTCCGGGGATGGAGGTGCATCCTGAAAACGCAAAAACCGGTCCCATCGGTGTATAACTTGCATATTCCAACCGGAGATTGTATGCTTTTTTCTATCTCAGGCGCGCAACTGAAGTTTTTTCGGGCAAAGACCCCACCGGAAGAAGCAGTTGGGATGGTTGGCACTGAAGTTGGTGCATTATTCCAGGCATTATCACTTGAAACATTTAAACATTTAACCATTGCAGAGTAGGAGCGAAGATGAGAAAGCTCGCATTGTTTGCAGCAATTGTTTGTTTGATTTCTTGTTACGGTATGGACGCGAACGGCCAGACTGAAGTCCAGTCAAGTTTTGTTGGTGCGTCTCTGAGCGTGACGAACGGCACCGCCGGGGGTATAATTGGCATGAACCAGTTGTGTAAAGAATCTTGGGGAGCGTCTGCGCACATGTGCACCTGGGATGAGTTCTACCATTCGGCGGGTACGCTAAACCCAATGCCGCCTTCCCCAGTGCCCAAACTCCCAAATGGCGCTCTCGGCTTGTGGGCGAGCACGTCTTGGCATAATTGTTTTTTTTCCACTGCTGCTTCGAAGCTTGAGTGCCAGGAATCGGACACTGATTCTTGGGTTGTACCCCCGGCCCCTCTGGCAGCCAACTGTAGTTTGTGGAGTTCCAATGCGTCAGGCGCCTCCGGGTCGGCTGTCATTATACAGATACAGTATAGTCTTTTTTCTAGGAATGTGAATGTCCTTTCTCAGAGTTTCGGGTTCGTTCCGTGTGCGACGGTGATGCCCGTGGCCTGTTGTGCCCCCTAGGCCGGGTAAGCTGGGTTAGGTAACCGTTTATATCTGTGATCCGGTCACATCGCGGTGGCAACTTAGGATAACCTTCATTTATCTCAGCTCCGCCCATACTCGACTTTTCTAAATCCTCTTCTGCGCAAGCCATAACCGATGGAAATAATTGGATTAATTCCGTTTTATATTTGAGGCGGTAGCGCTTCATGCGAGCCTTTGGCAGAGTCGTGGCGTCCAAGAGCTGCCGGCGGGTTATGTAGCTTAACCCGCTTAAGAATTGATCTGCCAAGCTGGGAAATTGCTCCTTTGGTCGAAAGGGCTAAAGGAGGCTGATGTGCGGCATCCCACGATGGATTTGCCGATCATATTGTCAGCGGATTGACTGGAAGGGTGACCAGAACTCGTGAGGGGGAATAATAACTACCGATGTGGTGTGGGCTTTATTAGCCATCAGCTATCCTCTGATATGCCTCCTTAGTTTCAGCATTCCGACGTGAAGTTCTCTCCCCAACTATTCACAAGCACTCGCGGACACCATGCGCCTCGTTTCCGCCTTCATGGTAAAAGAGGAACTTCAGCAGGCTTGGAGAGAGGGAAAAGGCAGATCCGTACAAACCCGTCGATTACAAAAAGAAAGCTGATGGGCCTTATAAGAATGAGGTGTACAGAGGTTAGCCTGGATTATGCATGAGTCAGTGTGAAATTTATGCTGTATTCCTACCAACTATCTGATATTATGTAATAAATTAATCAGAGGAAGGGGGAACGGCATGTCAGTGGTTGGTGAAACGCAAAAGGAAACGATTCGTCCTGATTTCGACAAATCCATCTCAATTGATTTCCAAGGAGCAAAAATCACCTCGGATAGCGGCTTCCTCCT
>PLSV01000242.1 GCA_003165235.1 Syntrophobacteraceae bacterium | reverse complement strand
TGAACTAAGTTGACAACGTACTAGCCTGTCGTCTATCCCTGAAACACCCGATGAGACATTGGCGGTTTCCGATCCGAAAAGGAGAAGAAAAGACCCCTTTTCCGCACGGGAACCAGTCCAGCCTTCATCTATTTGAGGAGGGCCGCCTGCGCCCTGCTTCGTTCCCGCCGGGTTAAAAAAAGTCTGCCCCAGTTTGACATATTGCCGGATTTGGATTTAGAGGAATTGAAGATGAGTGCGAGAAAGCCCCATGTAATAGTTGTCACTGGACTTTCCGGATCAGGCAAGAGTAATGCGATCAAAGCCTTTGAGGATATTGACTATTTTTGCATCGATAACCTGCCTGTGCCTCTACTGGGCAGTTTTCTGCTGCTGTGCGAACGGGACATGCCGGACATGAAGCGGATCGCGCTGGGAATAGACATCAGGGAGCGCAAGTTCCTCGAAAACTACAACCAGATATTTTCGGCCCTGGAAGATGCAGGGTACAGGTTCGAAATCATTTTTCTCGAAGCGGACGATGAAATATTGCAGCGAAGATACAGCCAGACGCGGAGGGTCCACCCGGCGGCGCCTTCCGAGCATCAATTGCTTCAGGCGATCAGTTTTGAGCGGGAGCAGTTGCGCGCCCTTCGCAGCCGGGCCTCCAGGATCATTGACACGGGCGCTCTTTCAGTCCATGAACTTAAGCGGCTGATAACAAGGTCCTATTCCTACGCCGGACAGGATGAACAGCTCAGCGTTCAGATACTCTCCTTCGGATACAAATACGGCGTTCCGCTTGAAGCCGATCTGGTGATGGACGTGAGATTTCTTCCAAACCCGTACTTCGTTGAAAGTCTGAAGAACCTGGACGGCGCCTCGGCTGCTGTTCGCTCGTGGGTATTGCAATGGAGCTCTGTGCAGGAATTTATATCCGATTATTGCGCCCTGCTTCTGAAACTTCTGCCCGCTTATATCCAGGAAGGGAAGCGGTATCTTACAATGGCCTTCGGATGCACCGGAGGCAGACACCGCTCCGTTGTCATTGTTGAGGAATTTGCTGACAGGTTGAGGCGGAATAATTACCATGTAACAGTATTTCATAGAGATATTCATCTGGAATGAGAGAGGTTGAATTGGGCCGGGAAGTCGAAACAGAGATCATAGGGGTTGTAGCCACATCCCACTGCAGGCTGGCGGAAGAGATGCTCGCGGCCGCCGAGATGATCGTTGGTCCCCTTAAGAACTGCAAGGCCATCTGCTTCAAACCGGCCCAGCCGGTTGATGAATTGATCAAGCTCATGGGCAACGCCATAAAAGAGGTGGATCAGGGAAAGGGGGTCTTGATTCTCACCGATCTTTTTGGCGG
The DNA here is from genome assembly GCA_003165235.1 of Syntrophobacteraceae bacterium. Lineage (GTDB taxonomy): Bacteria > Desulfobacterota > Syntrophobacteria > Syntrophobacterales > Syntrophobacteraceae > SbD1. Next base: position 16,062 of record PLSV01000242.1, on the reverse strand, counting down.
CACGCCCGCAAATATCAGCCTGTCTTTCCAGGGGCCGAGGGTGGAGGTTGTCTGCGGAATGAATCTTCCAATGTTGATCAAGCTTGCCGGGTGCCGGAACGGCCACAGCCTGAGCGAGATCGCTTCAATCGTGAAAGAGTATGGCCGGCGTCACATAACTCTTGCCAGCGAAGTGCTTTCCCGTTCGGCGAAAATGGCGCCTTTGCCTTAAAGGTGAGATTCTCCTGCGTTTAAAGGTGAGATTCTCCCGTGTTAAGTGGATAAGAATTGGACTTCGAAATTACTGTCTCACCTCTGGCAAAATCCGATATACCATCGATCCTGGAAATAGAATACGATAGCCAGCCGGAGCCATGGACAGAAAAGGCTTTCCTGGAGGAAATCAACCGGGCTAATTCGAGCGTGCTGGTGGCTCGGCTGCCCGCTGGGGACCCCGTGGGCGCCCCATTTCCAGGGGTCGCGGGATATATCTGCTTCTGGTCGGTGGCAGGCGAGATTCAAATCCTCAACATAGCGGTCCGCAAGACCTTGAGGCGAAGGGGGATCGCTCGAAAGCTGATTGAACTCGCTATTCGAACAGGATGGGAGCAGCATGCCGGATGCGTCTCACTCGAGGTGCGAAAGAGTAATTCTGCGGCCCTTAAACTTTATGAATCTTTCGGTTTCATAGTAACAGGGGAGCGGCCCAACTACTACGAAGTGCAGAAGGAATCGGCTATCCTCATGGAACTTGATATCTCCGAACCGGAGCAAGAAAAGAATAGAGAAGGGAACTTGCCTCATGGGTGTTGACCAGTTTCAGTCAGATGCTCTCACCAGGAACCTTGACCTGACAAATATCGCGGTGGTTATCCCGGATTCTTTTCAGATCCTGGAATATGCGGTTAAAGGATATGCCGGCAAGGAAAAGCAGGCCCGCGACCTTCTTTTGGAATACCATCACAAGTACAGGAACTGGCATTTTGTTGTGCAAGAGACCCAAAGGTATGCCATCGGCAATCTGCGTCTCTATCGCAACAGCGTTCTTAACGGCAGGGTGATATATCTGCTGTCAAACATTTTTCTCCATGCCTTAAGAGAGTCGGAGCGGTTCGAAATCCGAAGCCTGGCTGCCGATCACCTTCTTGCTTACTGGATAAAGCTTTTGGAGGAAATGCCTGAAGAACTTGCAAAGCCCGCCCCGGGCGAAATCAGCGCCACAGGCATAGAGGAGGTTTTTCAAACGGATTCCTCCTGCCACCAGGGCATTGTGAGGCACTTTTTCCTGGAACTGTTGGAACTGCCCGAGGCGCCCTTTGAGTTCCTCATGCGAAGCTTTTATCCTCCCAAACGCATCGGGGCCAAGCTGCTCAGGATCTGGCAAGACGGCTCCTCGTTCGTCGAATTGAGAGCGTTTCTGGAGACATTTTTCAGGAACACGTATAATTTCTGGCTGAGCAGGGAGGACCCGTGTACGTGGCTGGAGCAGCAGGGAGAGGCAGACCGCCCGACGGAGTCCTGGTTGGAAGACTGCATGCCCCTGAGCCACGAGCTTTTGCGCAAAAGGCTGCAAGTTTTGGAGACCGAAGTCGTTCCAGAGCCGGATCATCGCAGAGCTGTCGAAATGCTGAGCGGCATGACCGACTTTCACGAGATCGTTCAACTCTATTTCCATTTGCCCCGAAAAATCACCGAGAAAGTGGAGAAATTCTCCCATGCCGCCCACATAAGCATGCTCGTACAGTTGAGGACCCTGGAAGTAAAGGGGCTTGAGGCCATCCATGAGGATGTGCTCCGGGAAATAAACTTCGAGATAGGCAGGTGGATACGGGATGAATCCAAAGATCGACTGGAAGCGCTGCTGGATCGCATACTGAGCGTCCTGGGGATTTCGCTTCAGAACTATCCACAGGCTGCGCTCCAGATCATCCGCACGATGGGCCTGGAAATCATGGCGACAGACCGCAGGCCGTTGATCGATTTCTTCTCGAGGCGAATCATACGGTTGGGGTTTCAATCACCCATGCTTGGCCGGGTAAGCAGCCAGTGGCAGATATCGGTAAACCCGGCCCATCTTCCCAACGTGAGAATATGGCTCGATATCATAAAAGCTAACCCTCTGCGATCGAGGGCGCTTCTTTCCGCACTCATAGTGAACCTGTCTTTGGGCGGGATTTTCGTCCGGGACACGGACCTTTTCCAGAAAGACGTTTCTCAGTTGCTAAACGCTCCCATCCGGCCCGTTTACAACCTCGTCAAGCAACTCGCAAAGCTGTTCCCTGTCTACTTCAGCCAGATCGGCGCCGAGGGACTGCTCAGGCAAGTCTCCACCGACGTTGACGAGATCACCGGCCGGAGCGACAAGCTTATCCACTTTTTGAGAAAGCAAAGCCACGTAGAAAGCAACAACGTCATCGTATCTTTCATACAGGGGATTATCGAATACTGGCGGACAATGGACAAAGGACTCCTGGAAGGGCTTATTCCAAGCGAGGTCTATTCCGATATCCCTGATTCCGGGCCGCAGGTTGAAGACATCCACAGGATATTCGACTACGTTTTCAGCACAAGGACGATCAACCACGTTCAGGACCTGCTCGATTTGACCGAAGATGAGGCCAAAGGCCTGATAGGCCAGGTCCCCGGCGTTCCCGAAAAAGAGCGCTCGCGGGCCTTTCTCATGATCCAGTTCTATCAGCTTCTCCACGAGAAATATGCCCTGAGCTTTAAGGACATCCATATTAACCTCCAGAGCGCAAAAACCGTCGGCTTGCCCGACCCGGGGAAACTGCTCGACGCGCTCGACAGGAGCGATCGTGACAAATACCAGTTGCTTACGGCCATTCTGAATTATCTCGGTGAGCTGAAGGAAGTCATCCTGACCCCCGGCGAACTGAAGATAATGGAGAACATTTACTACAAGCGCCATATCGCTGTAGACATTCCCTCGATGTATGGATCTTATAACGAACCGCGCTTCGATGCCCTCGGGCTGACCTTCCGGCTGGAAAACCTCGCTAATGTGATATTCGAGGAGATCATATTTTCAGTCAACCTCAGTTTCATCACCAGGGCCACATTTCACCGGATCGCCCGTTTCATTCCTCTTTTTATGCAGGCGCTGGACATTGACGGGATTACGTCCAGCCGGCTCGAGAGCCAGCAGGAGCTTTTCATGAAAGCCCTCGAGGTCCCCGGGTTCTCGCATTCACAGTACATGGACATCTTCAGAGGTTTTGCCGAAGCGATACAGCAGATAATTCAGACCCATTACGATTCGGTTCATGATGAAAATCTCGAACTTATAATCAAGCAACTCGGCGCCGACAGATTACTTCAGAAATATCAAAGAGACAGTGATGTCGCGGCGGAAAGAATCCAGAGAGTCTCGGAGAGCTTTCTTCGCGACCTGATCGCCAGGACTTTCGGGCTCCAGTATTTCGACCATTTTATCGCAAGCATTCTCACCACGCTGGCCACGCAGCGTGAAGGGCTGAGCGTGCACGATCTGGACCTGCTGCTCAGCTATGACCCCGGCAGGACTGTTTCTCAGCTCTACCGCCCGAACGCCGAGACGCACGATTCCATTTACATGGGGAGCAAGGCGCACATATTAGCCAATCTGCATTCGATGGGGATCAAGATTCCGCCCGGCTTCGTCATAACTACCGAGTATTTCCGGTGCAGGCCCGTGATAGAGAGCTTCTGGCAATCCCGGGAGGATTTCGTGGAACGGGTGCTGGAAATGGTGGCGCAAGTAGAGGTCGAAACCGGCCGCAAATTCGGCAGTCCCGGCAACCCCCTTCTTTTCTCCGTCCGGAGCGGCTCGGCGGTCTCGATGCCGGGCATGATGAACACCTTTCTCAACGTGGGAATCAACGAGCAAATAGTCGAAGGCCTGATTGCGCAAACCGGTGAAGCATGGTTCGCCTGGGACAACTACAGGCGTTTCATTCAATCCTGGGGGATGTCGTTCGGAATTCCGCGCGACGAATTCAACACCATAATGAACCATTACAAGAGAATATACGGCAGGTCCGTTAAACGGGAATTCTCCCCCGCCGAAATCAGGGAGATTGCCCTGGCCTACCGGGGGGTCCTGAAGGCGCGCAATATCGAATTTGCCGAATCCCCCCGCGAACAGCTCTTCACGGCCATTCGGCAGGTCGTGGAATCATGGGAATCGAACAAAGCGAAGACCTACCGCGATATTATGGTGCTTTCGGACAACTGGGGAACTGCGGTCACCATTCAGGCAATGGTGTTCGGAAACCTGAACATTAATTCCGGGGCCGGCGTCATGTTCACCCACAATCCGCGCACATCTGAGGACAAGGTCGATCCGGTCGGCGACTTCACATGGGGAAACCAGGGAGAAGACGTAGTGGGGGGTCTGGTCATAACGCTCCCGCTCTCCGAAAAACAAAGGCTCGGAGAGGCTGAGCCCCCGGAGACTTCGCTCCAGGCCCTGTTTCCCAGCGTCTATAAGAGGTTGTCGGACATAGCCAGAAAGCTGGTCTATGAAAACCACTGGGCGCCCCAGGAAGTGGAGTTCACATTCCAGGGGGCGGGAGAAGAAGGCGTGTATGTCCTTCAGGCCCGCAACATGACTCCCCGCGTAAGGCGCTCCTACCCGGTTTTCAAAAAGATCGAAGACCTCCACTCGAGGTACCTTGGAAGCGGTATCGGAGTCAGCGGCGGAGCGATCTCGGGCCTGGCCGCCTTCGACCTGGAATCCATCCTGCGCATGAAAAATGAGTCCCCCGGCAAACCGGTCATCCTGATCCGCTCCGACACGGTCCCCGACGACATACACGAGATTTCGGTCGCCGATGGGGTTCTCACGGCCAAGGGGGGCGCCACCTCGCACGCCGCCATAGTAGCACACCGGCTTGACAAAACGTGCGTTGTCGGGGTGAGCCGCATGAAAGTCCGCGACTCGGAAAAGAGCTGCGTCATCGACGGCCACCCGATTAAAATGGGCGACTCGATAAGCATCGACGGCAGGACCGGAGCGGTCTACTCGGGAATGCTGGAAGTGGAGCGGGTGGACCTTTCGGCCAGCCAGGATTATTCATAGTCCTCTACCGAACAACGACACATAGGTAGCGCCGCCTTGCGTCCTCACAAAAGATCGGACGCGAACTTGAAGCATTTATCACCGGTCGGCCTCGTTAAAGCGAATCCGAACGCAGTGAGGGTTCACGGCGGCGTTCCGTATTCCACGGCGGCGGATCAATTGGTAAATTGAGGAATTAGAGGATAGAGGGATTGAGGAACTTGGTTCCTCACTGCGCACTATTCATCATTCATCACTCATCACTCATCACTCCGTGCCTCCTCCCCGGGATTTCGGCCACACGCGCAAGCGCGTATAGCATAGCGCTCGGCGCTGTCGGCACCTGGCAACCGCCCTTGCCGCAGCACCATAAAAGCTCAAAGCTCCGTCAGGTATCTTTTTTCGCAGGTTTTCACACACCCTGCGTGGAGAAAAGAGTGCCGAGAATGCAACGGTCTTGCCCCTTTTTCTCTACCTGATCCATTCACTCCCTAAACCAATATGCTCGGAATACAGCCTAACCGCATTTTACTAACGATCCTTGCGACCGTCAGGTTCCTTAGCAACTCCCTTGAATGGACTCTCATCCGCTTTGACATCTTGAAATTTCCCATCTTCGCCACGTTTGACCCATCGATCATTCTGCGGGTTGAAAACTTGGCTTCTATCACGTACTGACCCTTGTCTAAAACCTTTACCGGTGTTTTTCGCCATTCTAAGCTCCTTGTTATGTAAGATTCATCTGCTGCCGAGGGAAGATCTCTACCATACACGAGGTACTTGCTTTGTCCTCCCTTAAATCGACATGTAAATAGATAGGTTCAATACAGAAGGAAGATTCAACTCCTGTTGATACTCACCACATACCGAAAAAAAAGACGAGCGTCAAACGTGAATACAGGACGATTCAGACGGATTTCATGGGGAATAAGCGGATTCCCGTTCTACGTTTGATTATCGACGAAAATAAAATAATATCTCCCGTTAGCTCGTATCCACCTGAAAACACCGGGTGAACGTAGGAGAATTTCACCTCATCATAATTCCACGCCCCGCGAGAGCATGCTCAGACCAGATCCGGGGTTTCCGGTTTTGAGTTTCCGACCTGGACAAAAGAGATCCATTCCACCGTACAGCTCCTCAATTATTCAACCATCAATAGCCTGCAAGGGCTTGGATCAATGGTGACCTGGAGCGGCCGGGCAAAGGTTGTAAAGGAAATGATCGCTTGCCCCGGCGCTAGTGAAGGCAAATTTCTCCAAAGGGCCTCGTTTATGCCGCCGATAGACCTCTTTAAGCGACTTACCACGTTGGCGTCATTTATCTTGTGCAAAATCCAGTTGTTTATGAGGCCGAGCACGTCATCCGGAAGATGCTGGGGTAACTGGGTAATGAATACCAAGCCCAACCACCGTTTACGTCCGCGCCGGGCTATTCTGGCCACCTGTTGAAAAAGGACTTCCATTTTCTTAATGCGCTGGGCGGAGAGAAACTCATGAGCCTCCTCTATGAAAACAATAGCCGGGACCGGTTGCTCGCCTTCCTTCACAGCGGCTTTGTAGTTCCGCTCCTGTTGAGCCTGAACACCACGGAGCAACTCAGCGATGACGAGATTGTTTATCTGCGGGGAGTCAGTGTCGCTCAAATCAAGAATGGATACGCTCCCAGGCTGCAACAATTCATTGTATGCAAGGGGCGACGCAGTTTTCGAATCAAAAATATTGAGGCGTTTGATCTTGCCAACTTTTCCCATTAGCGCCCGCCAACTGATGATATTCGCGGGCGGGTCCACCTGCCCGATTATCTGATGTAATTCTTTGCGTCTTTCTAGAAACACCCTTGTTTCGAGATTTGGGTTCGTTTCCCCTTTGTCCTTTAAGGATGCAATTTCCTTTATGACGTCATATAAATGGGTGAGGGTCATCTTGGGATAACCTGTCTCGAACTCGTCGAGTTCGATTAGCCGCCGGCGATCTTCCTCTGTGGTAGGCCACACACCGAATTTCTCAAGGGCAAGTTTCGTTGCGTCGTAGGCTTTGAAAAATCTCTCTCCCTGAGCTTCGGAAAGATCGAGAATCTCTTGGATGGCATAGGGCGATAGTTCGCTAAATCGCAAAGAAAAGGTGCTCCTGCTTGGATGTTGGGGATTCGCGGTTTCTTTTCCAACCAGATGGTAGATGTGAGTGTTTTGGACCCCTTCGGGTTTAAGTCCTCGGCGGGCCAGTGCGTCGACTATTTCTTTCTTTTGCGCAGGCTCATGGATCGCGCAATACTCACCTTCGGTATCGATGAGAACGGCGGCCATACCTTGCTTTTGGGCTTTGCTAACGATGCCCGAAACTGTGGTGGATTTCCCTCCACCGGTTGTTCCCAGTATCCCAAGATGACGTGGGAAAAGGCTCTTGCTTCCGCTTGGGACTTTGACTGATAAATCTTCAAATCCGGCAGCCAGACCCAAACGGAGGTCCCCCTGAATGAGCAAAACTTCCGCCGTTTCTTCGTCATCGAGGACGAAAACAGGACTGTTTGGCTTTGGCCTTCGTCTTGGGGGAACGAGTGCGCCGCCTTCCAAACGTTCCCCTAGGACCTCCACCTGAACTCTGCCATGGTATTTGGGCATTAGCAGACCTCCCTGCACTGCCGTCACCACCATGGGAGTGGAATCAGCTCTAAGTCCATCGGGTTCAGCAAATGGCCCTTCGGTGACTGCGCCGAGATAGGTTCTGCCATCGCTTAAGCTTTCGATTCGGACCAACGCCTGAGCAGGTAATTTATCGATATTTGCAGGCGGAAGTAGCACAGTAATAGTTCCATCCTTACTTCCTTGGGTATCGAACATTGTGCTCCCGATACTGCCCTTAAAACCATCAGGTGGCGTCCATGCTCCCCCGGCCCGAGCACTATCTTGTTCGATTGTCTGGAATGCCTCCTCCGGCGTCTCGAGGACATTTTCTCCTATTCGGGAAACTTCTTTTTCCATTTCGGGCTTCCTTCCAAATAAGGTTCCATAGGCTATCAACGAGTCTTACGTTCGGAAAAATACCGGTACGGTTCTCCTGCCGCCGCATATGCCAATAGGGTTGAAGCTGCAAATACCTCGGCTCCAAACATGTTCCTGCAAAGATCGTCGGCAAGATCAATCAACATAGGAAATCCTCGATGCTCTTGCAGAACACTATCCGCCAACGCGATGAGCGCTGCCTCATGAGCAAAGTCCACGTGAGCATAGAACACCTGCGCCGGTGATTGTCGCGAAGCTCGATACATGCCCGTGATAATCTTGGGGCCGCACTCGTCAATAAACCTGTCCAATTCCTTTTTGATCCCCTCCCAGCCTTGGCCTCGATAATGCCCGCCTGCAACCCGCTGGAGAAAAGGTTTGTTGGTGTCAACAATCGCATATTCCAGCGGATTTAGAGCATTCCCGATGGTGAGGAGTTCACGTGCGGAAGTGGTGCTCTGGACGTAAACAAAACGGCGGTGCTCGACTAAACGGGTCAACAAAGCAAGGCTGGCGCGCAATAGATCGAGTAATCCGGAACCGGTAACCAGTTCGTAAGGCGTCGGATTACCATGTCCCATGCGCCATTCAGCGTCTGATCGGTCAAGGAGAACTGCCCTTTCCGCATATGCCATTATTCCGCGCCGTGCGAGACTGCTAAATCGATCACGAGGGCTGGGTTGATCCTCCGCGCCACGATCTCTTCTGCGGTCAAGCAATTCCATGAGCTCATCAACCGGGTTCATTCCTGGGGCGGTGCGTAGATCCCGCCGAAATATCCTGTGTACCCAAGTGCCTTGGTCACCATTATAGGACACCAGGCAAACCCCGATCTGTGTGATTGTAACTGGCAAGGTATCGTGAGATACAACTGTACCATCGGAAGCTTCGACAGCTCCGTTAAAGAGAAGCTGCTGGTGTACCTCTTGCAGACGATCGAGGTTCACCTTGAAGACTCCAGCTCCAGGAGGAGCATCTGGGCGGGTGCGTAATCTTGGGAAAATCTCTCTTCTAATCAGTTTCTGGTACTCTCCCTCTTTGCGAATAGCTTCGGCTACTTCTGTTTCTAGCCTGTTATACATTTCAACAAGGTTAGCGCCTGGAATCCAGGTATCCAGATTGAGGGCCTGAGCCAACTTTTCACCGTGAGCCGCCTCGAACTCGTCGGACGTAATGACAGCAATATCTCCTTGGAATCGTTCAATGCTTTCCCGACCTGCATCTACAAAAAGAGTATTGTCCTCCATCACGCCTCTCGATCCTTCTGGAATTTCTTACCTGTATTTCCTACGTTCGACTCAAAGTTCGACATTATTTCTTATGCCCAGCCAATCCCTGAACCTCTTTCTTGATTGGTGACGCCTGATAAGCACCATCCCATACTGGGAAGCTATAGAATTTGGTAACCCGAAGTCTTTCCCGAGGATTTCCGTCGTTAACTCGCATAGGTCGGATGCTGTCAGGCGGATTTCCGCACGCTTGATCCTGTCGAGAACTGCGGTTTCGGGAGCAAGTAATTCAAGAGCCAGGGTATCGGCGCGATCTTCTCCCCCGAGGATTGATATGCGGTTTATTTTACCTTCAGGCGAGCGATCCATCATGTGAACAAAAACGCCTAGGTGTACCCCTCGAAAAAGGCTGCTGAGGCGCTCCTCCATTGTGGGTAGGCGAATTCCGTCAAGTACCTCACGCACACCCTCTCCCATGCATTCCAGCACCTTTTCACGCGGTTCAAGATAATCGCACAGGAAATGAGCCAGTTCATGAGCTAGTGAGAAGCACCTTTCTTTTTGCGGGTCGGCTCCATCCAGGAACACTATCCCATTGCCTGCCTTAGCGATGAGGCAAGCTCTCAGCTTCCTGTAGGCCTGAGTGTGAACGAAAGGAATCTTGTTTATAAGAAGCCATGCGCTCAAGCTCGCTATACTCAGGCGGGGGAGTCTTACAATTGCCAACGGAAGCGCCCAGGAGATTGAAGATTCAAGGGATCGCGGGAAGGGTTCTTTTCGCCCTGCAAGTTTCCAAAATCTTTCCGCGTGCGCCGAAACTTCACGGCAGGTCATCTTTTTTCTCTTTTGGCGAAATGGGAGAATTTTCCGTACTTGCCTCGATATGGTCTCGCGCAGCCATGAGAAAGCCCCCTAGGCTGTCCGCAGCCGTTTCCTGCATGACGTGCACGGACATAACAGTTCTGATTACGTGAAGCAGGGCTTCGCAATTGCATGGGCCGAATGCGGCTATCTTCTGAACGTCGGCTGCAAAAGTTACTTTCTTATGATCGGGAAGCAAACACAGGGCGACGCGGTCGATTCCTTCAGGGGCACACTTCAGCCCGCTTGCTAGGTCCGCTAAATTAATCGCCTGAATCTGCAGATATTTGGCTAGAGCCCATCCGACGAAAAAGGGATCGTCAGTTGCACGGTCAATGAGCTTGCGATGGATTTGATCAATTCTTTTTATCTCGGGCGATTTCTTTTGCATATCTTTCCAGCCGCTTCTTTAAGCGGTCTTTATGCCTTTTGACCGCTCGCTGTTGATCGCCAAATGGCAAGTTCTCAATCTCTAGAATTCTAGCAAATGTTTCTGTTGCTCGCTCTCCATCGAGGATCAATTCCAGCAGTTGTAAATCTTTTGGATTTTTGAATCGATCCCTTAGATGCTGCAGGATTCTCTCACGCTCAGGGTCGGGACCAAGGATCTCTTGATTTCCTCTCAAATCTTTATTCCCGACGTCCTCCAGAAGTTCGACATTTTCCACTGTGAATTCCCTTGATTTGCGTCTTTTTTCCTTTGCAAGGGCATTCTGGAAATCACACTGAGCGGACATAATAAGGTATTTCGTCAGAGGGAGTCTTACTCGATCGAATTGAAGAGGAGCCTTGATGTAGCTGATCAGTGCGTCAGTTATGGCGTCGTTCAGCAGCTCCGAATCGCGGAAACGAGGATTTTTTCTCTCAAGTTCCTTAATGAGAAGTGGCAGAACCACATCCACCAACTCAGAAGGAGCGGTCACCTCTCCAGTTAGGAGCCTTTCGTGTATCTTCTGATCCCAATGCTTTTCGGACATTGTTCAGAATTCTTTCTAAAAGCCGCGATTACTTCTTCACGCATTCTTGCAGCAAGAGGGCTCCCCACTAAAGTGGCAGGAAACGGCAAGGATCTTCGCATCGGATTAAGAGTGCGACTGGTGCTGCCAATCAACTCCAACCCAATAGGACGTCCAATCTCCGTGACCACTCTGACTGCGTCATTTCCTCCTGGTGAAATAATGGTGGGGCCTAAAACCAATATTGCAATTCCATCAGTACGAAGAACACGGTGCATCTCCAAAAGTACACGGTGGAGATCTGACAAGTAGTGTCGGATGAGTGCTCGTCTCCGTTTCTCGATGGGAGCCTCTTCAATATTTCTTTCAAGCTTATCAGGAATCCCATTCATCTGCCAAAGCCCCCGCTCCGATCCTATCATTGTGCCCCGTATATTTCGCAATACGTGAAGTGGATAGCCCATCCATATAAGCGAGAATTTGTGGGCTCGCATATAATCTATCGCGTTTAGGTAAGGCGGAGATGTCAGAATTAGATCCACCGAATCATTTTGAACCGGTAGAGCACGGGCATCTGCTCGAGATACTCCGCAATGAACGGCCGACGGCATCCCTGAAAAGGGAACATTCTTTATTGCTGCGTTGAAGCGACGCTCCCATCCGATGAAAGGCAGTATAATCGGTTTAATATCCCGCTTATGAGGCCGAGAGCGTGAGATATCTAGCGCAAAAGATGCTCCTGCCGATTTCGCAACAATCAAACTGGAAAAGACCACCCACGCAAAGGAACGATTTGGGCCTGCCGGTTCCTCGCAAATTGCTTCAGCCAGGGCTGATAATTGGATCTGGGAGGACTCGGGATACCAGAATCTAATGAACCCCGCTTCTTCCTGCTGGAAAAGCTTTTGTAACGAGAATTCAGCTTCGTTTGAAATCGCCAGACTTTTTGCTCGATCCAAGATGCGTATCTTCAATTCTTGGAGGGAAACTGTGTCATGGTCGTGAACCGCACATCTGGCGATTAGCAGAGCTAATGGATCAAGATCAAAACCCAACGCCTCTCGCCCGAGCTTCTTAGCTGCAACAATGGTTGTCCCTGAGCCGGCCATCGGGTCGAGGATAATTGCATCTGGAGCCGAAATGTTCCTGAGCAGAGACTCGGCCACACTTAGAGGCAAACGAGCAGGAAAAGGATGAAAGCTAGGGCGGCTGATCTTTTGCCCCGCATCGCCGGCAATATCCTTTAACGCCTCCATTATTTTGTGATCTAGAATTCTTGTCACCATTGTCACTCTGGAGCTGCCAACGCAAGTCAGCCTTCGGTACACTTTGCTTGCAGAAAATAGCTACTTCCGGTGGATAGCCTAGTCAGGACTGGATCATATCAGAACTACCCTGAAGCCCTCAGTTCCTCACGTACGATCCGACGTACGGTGGCTTCCAGGTCCCGGTCACGCATGCTTGCCTTCAGCGCTTCATTTATGAGTGTCTGATAACCTCTTCCACCAGCCTGGGATTTAAAGTATGCAACCACCTCTGCATCCAGCAGGATGTTTACACGCACCTTCCCCTTGGAGACGCGTTTACCGCCAAAGCGTAAGGCGGCTCCTTTCATCTGTTCACCTGTGATCTCAGGGATCTCTGAGGTGTCGATATCCTCATCGCTCATAGCCTCGATACGTTCCCACTCAGTCTGTGAGCCCCTCGAAATAGATTTCTTGCTCATATTTTGTTGCCTTTCGTATGGAAATGAGGCGGATTTCATTCCCTTTTTCTGTATGTGCGATCACAACAACCGTACCCTTGAGAAGTCCAAGGGTGATGAACCGCTCTTCCCCGTAATCGAAACGATCGTCTTCAAAAGTAAAGGTGAAGCCCTTAAAGGTCTCCTTTGCATCCATAAAATCGAAGCCATGGTGAATTATGTTGGCTCTACGCTTCTCTTCATCCCATGTGAATTCCATGACTTCATTATATGTATGATTATACAGATTTTAAAGAACAATTTCGGACGCTGCTCTGAACTAAAGCGGGCGACGGGCGGGGTCGGCCCTAATGCCGTTAATTTGACTGATATGTCCAGCCGATTTGTTACTCCACTGGTTTTTGCCGCTTCTGGTTGCCGCTTCTATTTCCGCTTCTGGTTGCCGTTTCTGGTTGCCGCTTTGCACGGCTAAATCACAATGTTGCATGATACTGCCGGATTAGAACAAATTGAGGAATTGAGGGATCGTGAACCACGGATGAAGGAGCGTAGCGGGGTAGATAGACACAGATAAGGGGATTGAGGAATTGAGGAATTCAATTTCTTCCCGCTTCACTCATCATTCATCACTCATCATTCCGCATTCCTCACTCNNTCAATGTCACGAGCTTTCCGGCATCCCCTTCAAATCTATGGCTCTCGGGAGATGCGAAGGGATGTTCGTGCCATGTACCCTCCTCACTGTCCCTGCCGACAATTCGCTGTCCCAAACTGATGAGGGCAAAATTGAGTTTGTTCTTCTTGGAATCGGCATACACCTGTATAAACATAGTTTCATCAATTATCAGGCGAAGCCTGAGGGCATTGTCCGTTCGATCGAGATCGGCAATGGTCCTTATGAAGGCGTAGGACTCGGCAATGGTTTGAACTTCCCTCATCAGGTCATCAAGCATCGAAGTGCTCTCCAAGAAGTTCCTTGAGCCCCCGCTTCATGCTCTCTATCCCGTCGACAGCCATCTCCCATTCGTCTGAATCCGATTCCACCTCCCATGTGAACCCTTTGCTCTTAACCAACTCACCCCGCTCGAATTCATCAAACGTCATTCCATACTTCTTCCTCAGAAGCCTGTCGCTGTGCTCGTATCGGGTCAATCTGCGCCGGTACTCGGATTCCAAGACCTCACGAATCTTCTCTTCAGCCTTTACGCCATAAAGGCCAAGATACTTGAAGTGCTTGATAATCTTCTCTGAAATGGCTTCCATATATCACCTCCTTTCCGCCGTCACACTTCGCCTCCATGCATGGAAATGCTCACCGTCAAGAACTGAAAAGGCCGTCAGTTCGCCTTCGGCTGCATAGTCGGCAAGCAGGGCGTCGGCTGCCGAGGCAAGCTGTCTTTTCCTATCCTCAATTTTCTGCCTGGTCATGGTGTGGCGCCTTTCTGCCGATAGACATCCACTGGCTTAAAAGTCCCAGCATCTTTAAATCTTAGATATTCTTATCCAAATCCGCAAGAAAAATGCCGACCTGACCAATTCGGCGCTTTAGAACCGCCCTCCTCCCATCAAATGTGAACGGGCGAGGGGGTGAACCGGTTAATTAATTCCCGCTTCTCGCTTCTCGCTACTCCGTCCTCAGTCCTCCGTCCTCACTGATTTTTGCCGCTTCTATTGCCGCTTCTATTGCCGCTTCTATTGCCGTTTCTGGTTGCCGTTTCTGGTTGCCGTTTCTCGTTGCCGTTTGGCAGGGTCAAATCCCCGCGTGGTATGATACTGCCGGATTAAGACAAATTGAGGAATTGTGAACCACGGATGAACGCAGATAGACACAGATAAAGGGATTGAGGGATTGAGGAATTGAGGGATTGAGGGATTTGATTTCTTCCCTGCTCCTTGCTTCCTCCTCCCTGCTCATCACTCGTCGCGAAGCGATAGAACCAAGAGGAGTTATTCGAATCCGCTGCATTTGCGCTGCATTTGCAGCGGGAATCGCTCTTTGAAAACCGAATAAGGGTGCGAACAATGGAGGGCAGAGACAGGATGCCGGATTTCCGTCTCTTGGCCTCTCCATTTGCCCCTCTTCTTTCTTCCTCGCTCCCTGCTCCTTGCTTCCTCCTCCGTGCTCATCACTCCTCGCGAAGCGATAGAACCAAGAGGAATTATTTTCTTTTGCTTTTTCGGCTCACCATTCACTGCCGTCCTCCCTTCTCAGTCCTCAGTCCTCAGTCCTCAGTCCTCAGTCCTCAGTCCCCCTGCTCCCCGCTTCACCATCTTTCCCGTTTTTCTATTCACGATTCACGATTCACGGCCCCTACCCGCTTCTCACTTCCTGCTTCGAGTTTACCCCGACCATGGAGGGGCTTCACTCGTCACTCGTCACTCGTCACTTGTCACTCATCACTGTTCACTGCTCACCGTTCACCTGCATTTGCCCTGCATTTGCAGGAGACAAACTCAGTCGGGCAAGGAAATCGGAGGAATTAAGGGATGGAGGGATGGAGGGATGGATGAAGGGTGAAGTCGGCGTGAATCGTGAGTCGTGATTCGTGAATCGTGACTGTTTTTCACTCAGTCCTCAGTCCTCAGTCCTCAGTCCTTTTCGGCGTGATTCGTGAAACAATTCCATATAGAGGGATTGATGAATTGGGGGATGGGCAATGGGTGAAGAGTAAAGGGAGGTGCGCCTAAGCGCATCGACCTTTTCCGTATTCCTCACGTTCCACTTGACCGTCCAGCCCGAGATACCACTTGTCGGGGCTTCAGTCCTCACATGTGGTCTCGAATATTTGCGCTAAAGGGTCATTCAGCGCAAAGGGATTGCAGAATTGTACGCTTTCCAGTCGCCGCATGTGCTGGAAATCTTCGCTCAGCAGAAGGGTTACCCCTGCTTCATCAGCCACTGCCCATACCATGGCGTCCCAGAACGAAAGGCTGTGCTCTTTCACCGCCTTGAGCGCCTTGGTGAGGGATTTCGCGTTGCAGACACCATCGGAAACAACTCGAGCCAGTCACGTATCTGTGCTTCAGCTTCTCTTTGGGGCATTTTCCCCTTTCCGGTTACGGCAGCATAAAACTCACAAACCGATTGCAGGGTCAAAACGCAGTCCGAGGAAACAGCGCGATCGACTATTTCCAAGGCAACGTCATGACGTCCTCCGGCATCCTTATCCATGGCATACACGAGAATATTCGTGTCCAACGTCAACCGTCTATCTTTCATGCAGGACATCTCTTCGGGCCACTTGGCCGCCTAGCCTGGATTTCCACGGAGG
>PLSV01000089.1 GCA_003165235.1 Syntrophobacteraceae bacterium | reverse complement strand
AGGTACTCATTAGCCGGATGAGCCACAAATCTTTTGTTTTTTTGTGGATGGAACGAGTCGCCACCTCGTCTACTTCGACCAGTTGAGCGAAGACACCGGTTACGCCCAAACCATTGAGACGCCAACCGATGCGATGCTCTCCTCCCATGCCGTGAAAAGATTCTTCGGTTCTTTTTGGTGGCCCAGAATCTATCTTTTCCGCCGTCTTCTCCAAAAGCTCTTTATCTGGAGGCTCAAATTGGAGAAACCCGAGGCCGTTGTGCTCGGCATAGACGTCATGGTCATGGACAATGACGAGGCTCCAAAACGGCACGGTGTAAGGCCGACCTACAAGAGGGTCAAAGGCTTTGCACCCCTGCAGATGACCTGGGGTCGTTTCATAATCGATGCCGTGTTTCGCTCCGGGGACAAGCACAGTAATCACTCGGATACAGTCCAGAAAATGGTCGAACACGTTGTGCGCCAGATCCGGAAACATTACAGAGCCGACGTCCCAGTGGTGATTCGTTGCGACAGCGGCTTTTTCGATCAGAAGGTCTTCAATTGCTTCGAAGCCCTCGGTATTGGGTACATCTGTGCGGGGAGATTGGTTTCGGACTTGAAAGGCTTTGCGGAAACGGTACCTCAGGATGGATGGAAGATATACCAGGAGAAGCGCACCGTCTGGGAATATGTCGAATTCGGAGACAGAAGAGGCGAATGGGAAAGATTTCGCCGAGCGATCTACTGCCGCAAAGCAAGTGAAAATCAGCAGCTTCTCTGTGACTTTGCCCGCTCGCATACCGTCTTCTATACAAACCTTGGGCGAGGGGAAGCAATCGATGAGAGGCTGCGAGCTTGTGGCCTGGATTATCTCATGGAGACGAAGAGAATCATCCAAGACTACCACAGCAGAGGACGAGATGAGCTTGTCCACAGAGCCTTGAAGGATTTTGCCGCCCAGGAACTCCCCTTCAAGCGCTTTGCCCAGAATGCCGCCTTCTATCATACGATGCTTCTTGCCTTCTTCCTATACGAGGCTTTCAAAGAGGATGTCTGTGCATCCGTTCTTGCTCCCATTGCCTATCCGACAACTTTCCGCAGAAAAATCATCGACATAGCGGCAAAGATCGTCCGTCATGCCGGACGAGTGACAATAAAAGTCCCGGAAGCCATCTGGAAGCACCTTCGTTTTGATGAACTTTGGAAAAGGAGCGCTCAGCCTCCGATATTTGTATGGGTGTAAATGTCACACTGCGATTTTTAAGAATCGCTCAATTTAGGTCTTACAGGCCCGTCCTGCACCATCGTCCTTTGCGGGCCATACACTCCACAGCGGAAGTTCGTGGACTGGGAGATTAAGGCAACGTTGGACAAAAATCATGGCTTAATCGGGATTTGCCTGCCGAATAATCCGGTCACCCCTGGGGCACCGTTTACGTCCCAGGGAGACTGAATGAAAATATTAATTCTGGGTATGCGTTATGGCTGGACTGGAATGGGCTGATCCAGACTCCAAATACCCTAAATCAGTTTATTGAGATTTCAAACGGGAAGAGCAAAGCGCTCATCAGCAATTCGAGCCCTCTGAAAGCGAGAAACGGGTAATGGCTATTCTAAAAAAGGGTAACTTCGAGCTTAATTTTGGATTTTTGAAAGTTTCCGCGGAAGTATCCGAAGAAGATCGCCAATGCGCATGGGCACTCTATACTGAAATGTCAACTAGGGTTTCAGTAATCGGTAAGTCGAGGGATTCCGAATGCAAAAATTTCGAGGGGGAACTCCTCGTTGAAAGCCTGAATTCATTGTACGCCTTTTTCCAGGAGGCCAGACGCATTATGCGGGATTTCCCTGTCGGACGTCTGGAACAGGGCAAGAAAGAGCACCTTGGCGTAATGATAAGCCAGGTAATGGAAAATGTGCTGAGGCCGTTCTTAGAGAAATGGCATATGGATTTTCGCTATTGGTGGGAACATCAAAGTAATCCCCGCCTATTGCCGAAGGATCGCCAGTCGGAGTACCCCAAATTGACAGAGTTTTTGGATGATTGGGCATCAGTAAGATATTTAATGAGAGAACTCCAAAAGGAACTCATTGCGGTCTACCGGCTCGTGGATGTTGGCGCTCAAGAAAGTGCCTCCTGTATCTCTGGCAGCCCAATATAACCGTGAGGGGCAGCATTTTTGCTACTTAAGATATTGAAAATTCTGTTTCCTAACGAATCTTTTCCAAAACGGCTCGAGTCAACCAAATGTGGGATCGATGAGTTGGTTATCGTGGTGTATCTTTCGAACTGAGATTCTAATCTATAATATTAGATTTTGCAGAGCACATGTTCCATTCTTACACTTGGTCTTGTGGCACCTAAAATAAGCAAAAACTGTTTTGTCTCTTAGTGAATCAATAGGCTGAAAATAGAAGTCAGTTATAATGGAGGATAAAATGCAATCTGCTGAACATATGCGTGAAAGAGAGATATTGGACTTGATGACTAGACTGCTGGCTGATCAGCGACAATTATAATTCCC
>PLSV01000166.1 GCA_003165235.1 Syntrophobacteraceae bacterium | reverse complement strand
GTACGCGTTTGCCGGAAGACCCCAATATATTCCATCGGATGAGAGGGATAAATAAAATGGGAGCAAAAGGCAGTATTAGGCCAGACGTTGCATTCAGAATGTTGGCAGCTAACAGAAAAGCGAACGCAAAGGAGAGGGAAATGGGAAAGAAAAAGTCACGCGTACAGGCAGCAGAGAATCAGGAATCTACCATCATAGAGGAAGGGCAGACTATGGAAGTTACTAATATCGACGTTGAAACTGTACCAGCCACAATAGTAGAGGGGCTGGAAGCAGAAGTATTCCCCAATCAGGAAATACAGATTGAAGTCACGCCGATTGAAGGTCAAGAAGTCACTACTGAAGTCGCGTCGGTAGAAACTCCTGAAGTTGTAGTTCAGGCTGAGAAACCACCGAGAGTTTCCAAGAGGCCCTATATCGCGAGGTGTGCCGAATTGCTGGAAGCTGGTTCACACTCCAACAAAGAAATCGTTGCTCTCGTCCTGGTCGAGTTTCCTGAAGTCAAAAAAGGCGGCATTCAAACTTTTGTTACCGACCTCAAAAACGAGAAATATCGCCATTGGAAAGAACGGGCAGTCGTTGTCAACGCTTCCGGCAAACTTCAGTTCGCGGATAAGGTTGTTACAGTTGCCGAAGTAGAAGCAGCCGAAACGACACAGGAAGAACAACCCGAACAACTGGGTGAATAACGCGAGCAAGGGCGGTTCCACCATTGGGGCCGCCGTTAACATGGGGAACTTACACAACCACGAGAGAAAGGAAGAATATGCATTGCCTTTTCCCATTTCCGCCATTTTCCTATGATAACAGGCCAGACAAAGCACTCGGCATGGTTGTTTTCTTAACCTTGGCCGAAGAACTGGAATTTCAGGAGTCCCGCCGAAAGGAACTTAGACGAGACGAACCGCAGCAACCCGAAAAACCTGAACGACAACCGGCAGGATAACCCAAATCCCGGCGGTTCCTATACCGGAGCCGCCTTTCCATCCATGAAAGGTTGGACATTGAAGAAAAAGCTTTTTCAGCCTGGTCAATTGGTCGGAACTCCTGAAGCACTGGAGGCATTAGGGCCGGCACGCGTGTTCGAAATACTCGTCCGTCACTTGTCCGGTGATTGGGGTGAACTGTCGGCGGCCGATAAAGAGGAGAACAATCTTTCAGTGCGTGAAGGTTTTCGGATACTCAGTGCCTACTGGGTAGATGAAGCCGATCAGTTCAGGGGCAAGGTGTGGGTGATAACGGAGGCAGATCGTTCCAGCACCTGCATCCTCAGGCCCGATCAGTACTGATTTGTTCTGCTGGAATTCAAGACTCATTTTCGATGGAGAAATCCAGATGGTTGTAATGGTAGTCGATGACCAGGAAATGCAGCTTTATCTGGTAGGCTGTCAGCTTTCCAGCGCCGGGCACAGTATAATAGGCTGTCGCTCTGGAGAGGAAGCCGTTGACAAGCTGAACTCGCAGATCGTGGACATGGTAATAACGGACATGGAAATGGGCGTGATGTCCGGTGAGCACGTCCGGCAACATGTTCGGGAACACTTCGGTCCATTGCCGGTAATCCTCATGAGCGGGAATCCCGATAACTTGAGAAAGGAAGGCTTTGATGGGTATTTGGCGAAGCCCTTTTCTATGCGGGCAATGTTAGCGGCGGTTGAGAATGCAAGGAGATAGTATTCCTTAGCTGTACGGTCATTTCCGCCTTCAAGGTCGAAGATGACCTTCAACGGGATTGGAGAGAAGATATGGAGCGGGAAATTCAGGCTGAGGTTGAATGCAGTACTGAAGAAAGCAGATGGGACCCGCTCCGAATCTAGAGGATGGATTGAGACAAAGATTTCTTGCAATACCTCTTGAACCTTTTGAATGAACTGGACAGAATTCTGCCCAAGTTGCCAGTGAGCAAAAAAGCTAGTAAAAACAGCGTGCGAAACGGGCCACTTTGTTGTATTCTGTCCATATTTTTAGGCTTTCCGGCCATCCTTTATAATTGGTGTGAGAGCCAGAAATCCAGTTAATCAATTATTCGGGGTTGCATTAGACCATGACGCGAAAAGACGATCTGATAGCGCACGTGTTCCGGCTCGTGGGTGTGGCTCGAAGCGCACACCTGAAGCAGACGCTTACGGAAATCAATCCCGAGCCGGGTTTGAACTTTTGGCGATTTATATACGGAAATCTTCTTGACGTCGCAGTGCTTGAATGGTGCAAAATCTTTGGCACTCACGCTGAACCCACACACTGGAAAAAACTGATTACGGATCACGACTCCTTTCGCAATGGGCTGCTTGCGGCGCTAAAGATTAACGAGCCAACGTGGGTCGCGTACTGGGAGGAAATGAAAAACTACCGAGACAACCGCATAGCGCACCATATCGAATACGCAGACCTCAAGAATTACCCGAAACTCGATCTCGCGCTTGAGTCCAGCTACTACTATTACGCGCACTTGATTAAAGAGCTAAGAGAAGTCGGCGAGATGAAGTACGGAATGTGTCAACGACTTTG
>PLSV01000373.1 GCA_003165235.1 Syntrophobacteraceae bacterium | reverse complement strand
AAGCAACGCATGAACATTGCCTGTAATTTAAATGCCTCAACAACGTGGCTGCATAATTTAGCCCACGATCCCTACGCTCCGCGAGGGGCCACCCTGGGTTTTGGCGCCCCAAATACATTGCCCTGAAAGGGCTATATAGAAATTGTCCCAGCGTTGGCATTTGCACTTTG
Source organism: Syntrophobacteraceae bacterium (assembly GCA_003165235.1). Classification (GTDB taxonomy): domain Bacteria; phylum Desulfobacterota; class Syntrophobacteria; order Syntrophobacterales; family Syntrophobacteraceae; genus SbD1. The sequence continues at coordinate 6,879 of PLSV01000373.1, read as the reverse complement.
CAATGCAAGTTTTATGTAACCCCTTCGGGGTACAGAGAAAAAATTTATGGAACCCAACACCCAGGGTGGCGCCTTCGCTTACCCTGGGCTGAATTATTCAGCCCTTTCAGGGCTTAACACGCTAATTCTTAAACACTTTAGAAAATTGCAATCATGAATACGTCTAGTTTCTTATTTAAGCGCTTATGGGGCACAGTTCCCCACGCTCTTGAAGAACATCACTTGATACTTTCTTGGACTCAACTCATTATCAGCGGGTGGACCTGATAAAGTTCCTGATCGTGTTGTGCAGCAGAAAAAGGAGTTCCATTTCCGATCCGTTTGCTTCCTGAAGCTGGAACAACTTTTCCGGCGCAATGGTTTTTTGGAGCCTCGCACAGAGGTAATTCACGCAGATGATTTCCCGAGCTGACAGAACACATCCGCGCTCTCCCCCAAAATAGCAACTCTTTTCCGAATTGCGCGATTCGGGCAGGGCAGCCCCAAGCAGAAGGTTTATCAGCAGGAGTTCAGGGCTGTAGAGGTCCTCGATTCCAGCCCCGCAGCAGCTTCCGCCCTCCTCTTGGTCACACAGCCTGCATGCCCGGGCAACTCCCGAGAGGAGGCAGAAATAGGTCGAAGCTTCCACTCTGGCCGAAAACTCCCTGAGTTGGGCCGATATGCCTGAATCGGTCCTGAGCGCCTCGCCCCACCTGCCATGCAGATTTTTGGCGATAGTGATTTTTTCATTGATCAGGATAGGTTTCATTCCGGTATTGGCAAGGCCATTGGTTTACTTTCTGATATTAAGTTTCTTCATCCTCGAATCGAAGGTTGAACGATTGACCCCCGCTTCTTTTGCGGCCCTGGTTATGTGCCATTTATTCTTTTCGAGAAGATGAATAACATACTCGCGCTCCAACTGCTCCCAGGAGTACCCGTCGAAAAAACTGGCCGGCGCCGCATTGTTCTCTTCAGCCGGCCGCCTCTTTTGGTCCGGGCGCTGTTCCAATGGGCCGTGCGCATGCGGGGTTATAGAGAAAAAGTGGTTGGAAAGATCCCGGCGCGTTATCAGGTCCCCAGGGGTGATAACAATAATGTGTTTGACAAAATTCTCAAGCTCCCGAACGTTACCGGGCCAATCGTATTCAATGAGAAAATCGAACGCATCTTTCGAAAAAGTCTTGCGTGCGATCCCGAGCCGCAGCGCCTCACTGCTCACAAAGTGGTCCAGGAGCAGGGGTATGTCCTCGAGTCTTTCGCGCAAAGAGGGAACATGGAGCGGCAAAACGTTCAATCGGTAGAACAGATCCTCCCGGAAGTTTTCCCTGGCGATTTCATTTTGCAGGTCACGATTGGTAGCGGAAATGATCCGTACGTCCACCTTCTTGGGGTGCACACTGCCCAAGGGCTTGATTTCGCCGTCCTGGATCACGCGCAAAATCCTGGCCTGGAGCTGAAGGGCCATGTCGCCGATCTCGTCGAGGAAAACAGTCCCGTCGTTTGCGGCCTCAAAGAGTCCCAACTTAGTCTTGGAAGCCCCCGTAAAAGCCCCTTTTTCATGGCCGAAAAGCTCGCTTTCGAGCAGAGTGTCCGGGATGCAACTACAATTCTGAGCAAGAAAAGCGCCCCCGCTCCTGCCGCTCAGCCTGTGAATTTCTCTGGCCAGAAGCTCCTTGCCTGAGCCGCTTTCGCCGGTAATCAGCACGGGAAAATCCGTTCTTGCATATTCTGCCGCCCTTTTCCTCGCCCCCAGCAAAACGGCGCTCTTCCCAATGATCAGGTCCTGTTCGCGGATCGCCTTCAGGGTCTGCCTGAGCTTCAGGTTCTCCTTCACCTGCTCGCAGAAAACCAGCGAATTGCTCAGCGCTATCGATCCGATGTCTATGAGCTGCTGGAGCAGCTCGAGATAGTTTTTCTCAAGGTTGAGGCGATTTCCACCGGCGCTGGTGTCGATTATCTGGACTGCCCCGTAGACTTCACCGGTTTTAAGAAAGAGTGGAAAACAAAGGATAAGGCTGCTCTTAACGTCGATTTTCTCCTCGGCCTGCCTGTAGTGACGCGCGTCTTTACCCGGTTCGGCAACGGTCATTTTACCGTTTTCGATAACCCAGCCGACAATGCTGGATCGGCCGAAATCGATGGTCATTGATTTGATGCGCTCACTTTGCGCTCCGACAGCTTCGATGCATGTGTAGCCTCTTTCGCTCCTCACCCATATGGAACCGCGCTCCACGTTTTGCAAATCCAGCAGGGCCGTCAGGAATTTTCGCTGCAGCCTTTCGGGATCGAGTTCCTCTGATACAGCCCGGTAGAAATCAAAAGACTTATCGCCCATAAACTCTCCGCAAAAGCGGCTGAACCGGTGGCCGTTTCTTCATTCAAGTGATTCAACTTTCTGTCCGAACTTATATATCAACCACCAGCGCAAAAGAGAATGGTTTAATCCTTGCATCTCTATTGAGGCAGGTCAACACGGAAAAAACTGCTTTGCGTTCACTCCGTGCCCGAAGTAAAAAGAAGCTGGCTTTCAGCCTGTCATGAAGAGGCTGGAACCACTGACGTAGATTCGTCTACAGTTTGAGGGGGCGAAATGATGAGAGAAATGAATGCCCGGCGTGTGAACATCACCATGAGAGATGGAAGCGTTTTCCGGGGCTATATCAATATCGGCTCCAGCAGGCGCATTTCCGACTTTTTCAGAAAACCCGATAACAGCCCGTTCATCGTTATGTTCGAAGCGGCCATCGGTGAAAGCAAGGAAAAGAGCGTCTATTTCCTTAACTTAAACCATATCCTCTGGGTGGAACCAAGTGAGGACGATCGGGAAGGCGCCTTGGATAGCATTACCTTGGAAAGCGAGTCAAGATAGAATTATTTGTGCTTTCGCATGGCTATTTGATGAACAGCCCACATCGGGGGAGCGCTTTCTGCAATTTTCTCACATTTTGTGCGCACTTCTGGTAGGATATCCTCCCTATTGATTCACCCTCATTCTGGTCGACATAATCAATTCACCCCGGATCACCCTGGGGACTTTGCCCGACGTACAGGTCTTCCCGGATCGAGGCGGCAGATGACTGAACAGTTCTGAAGGCGGAACAGGCGGATTGGGGATTGAGACACTTCTACTGACAGCGGAGGATCTGATTATGAAGGTATTCACCCACGAGGATTTCAAGAGTGTCTATGTGAGCGATCCGGCGGCTTCCCCGGGAAGAATCGAAGCAGTCCTTGCGGCCATTCGCAACGAGGTTGAACTCGATCAGGCCCTTCCTGCCGGTCAGGACGACATCCTGGCAGTCCACACCAAATCGCTCGTACAAGGCGTGGAAAGAGAAGGACTGTACAATATTGCCGCGCTCGCCGCTGGGGCGGCCATTCAGACCGCCATCGCCGGCCTCAATGAACCCGCTTTCGGGCTTATTCGTCCTCCGGGGCATCACGCTTCAGCCGACCATCACTGGGGATTCTGCTATTTCAACAACATGGCCATAGCGTTGGAACACCTCCGGTCAAAAGGCTTCATCAAGACGGCGCACATCCTGGACTTCGACCTTCACTATGGCGACGGCACGGTAAACATCCTGGAGGGGAAAGGTTATGTGTCCATTCATAACCCCGATGAAAGCGACCGCAAACATTACCTGATCGAGGTGGCTGCGCGGCTTGACTCGCTCAATGTGGACATCATCGGCGTATCTGCGGGCTTCGACAATCATATCGAAGATTGGGGCCACGTGCTTTATACGGAAGACTACCAGGAAATGGGCCGGATGGTTCACAATACGTGCAAGAAACTCGGCATCAGCTGTTTTGCCCTGCTCGAAGGCGGTTACAACCACAGCGTGCTGGGACGAAACGTGCTTGCATTCCTGAGAGGCCTTCAGGGGCTTTGATTTTTGTGCACAACGCCCCATTGGTTCGTCACCATCTTACGGGACACAGCACTAGACCCACGGAGGCGGTTAATGGCGCACGATGAGAACCCGTCCGGGGTTGCGGTAATTTTTCCGGACGACCTTCAGATATACATCGCCGAGCACAGGGAAGGGAGCTACCAGCTCATTGACGTTCGCCAGCCCGAGGAATACGAGCAGTCCCACCTGCCCGGATCCAGACTCATTCCGCTGCCGCTGCTTGTAGACTCGATGGAAGAGCTAGATCGCGCGCGCGATTTAATCATCTACTGCGCTGTAGGCGGCAGGAGCCGGATGGCTGCCCATTTTCTGGTCAGGCGCGGGTTTAACAGGGTCTTTCACCTCCAGGGAGGAATCGAGGCCTGGGAGCACAGGACCGCTGCAAGCCCCCCTGAACTGCACCTCCAGTTCATGCGCGGGGATGAATCCGCCATAGAGGCGGCTACGATCGCATGCAGGTTCGAAACCGGCCTCGAGCAATTCTACAGTACGGTCTTAGAGAGGAGCAGGATTGCTGAGGTGCGGGACCTCGTGGAAAAGCTTCTCAGGGCTGAGGAAAGCCACAAGCAAAACCTTATGCGGCTTATCGGATCGCTGGGCGCAGAACCGGAGGCTCTCTGCGCACGCGAGGGCCTAATGGAAGGCGGACTTGAAATCGACGATTTCCTTGCCCGTAACGACTATTACCTGAAGTCTGCCCAGGACTGCCTGGAACTGGCCATGATGATCGAAATCCAGGCCCTTGATATGTATCTGCACATGGCCCAGACCTGCACGGACGCCGCTGCAAAGGAGCTTTTCCACCGGCTGTGCGAAGATGAAAAGGCCCATTTGAATTCGCTTGCCGAACTGAGCGCAAAGATCGGGCGAGGATAGGAACTCGGATGCCGAAACTCAATCTTATTGTAAATTTACACTGAAAACGTTCCGGGTTGTTTGAACCAGGCGTGGCCCATCTTTCCAAAGGCTTCGATCGCCTCTGGACCGCCGTTGTTATACTCTGCAATAATCCTATACACGCTTGACTCTGAGAGGCCCGTGTGCCTGGCGATTTCCGCGAGCGGCCTGGGATCGACCAGCAGGTTGTAAATTACGAGCCATTTCTGAAACCTGAGAAACCCGGAGGACATCCGCATTTTCATCCTGACCTCGTCGGCAGACAAATAACCTGCCACATCTGCTCCGTTCATGCTCATTTTCCCCTCCTAATACTCAGGACATATATTACGATAGATTTGGGCGGCTCATGGTCCATCCATATTAATAGAAAAAGGATGAGGCCTAAATAGAGTGATTCACCTAATGAAAGTATATTGTCGCGGTATTTTTCAAATGCTTGCATCCAATAGCGTAGAAACAGCTACATGACTTCAGGAATCTGAAACCCGTCCCAAAGACACCGGTCTTTGCCTCTCTGATGGAAAACGGACCTTACAAAATCGGCTATTTCATCGCTCCCGGCGTTTCCTTTGGTGAAAAAATGACTTGCGCCGCTACGCAAAGCGGCGGCCCTGTATTCGGGAATGTCATAGCTGGTCAGAATGACCACCTCCACGTCGGAATTAGCCTCTTTGATTATTTTGGTGACTTCCAGACCGTTTTTGCCCGGCAGCCTGATGTCCATAAAAATGAGGTCGGGATTCGTGTTCTCCAATTTCTGGAGCGCCTGCTCACCATCGGATGCCTCCTCGATCTCGATCCTGGGAAATCGAAGCGCCAGCATTTCCCTCATCGATTTTCGAAAAGTTGGACTGTCTTCCACTAATAGGACAAAACACATTTTTCCCCCTTAGAGCAGTTAATTTCTATTGAAATCGGACTAACTCCGGCTATTATATTTGTCGAAACAAGTTTCATCTTTTCATAGCCTTGCAGAGCGGTAAATACTCTGTTTACAGTAATCGCGGCGTGGAAATACTGTATTTTCTCCAATCTACAGGACTTTCGTATCGCATTGGAAAACACTGGCAAATTCTGGCGGATTATAGCGACAAATGTAATAAAATGAGGATTTCGATTACCCTTATTATGTTCATTTGCAGGTTTTTGGAACAATACTTCGCGAAGAAAAGGATCTGCGGGTCGCGGGACTGTACTCAGCTCGAAGCTGGTCCGTATGCCGTAAACTCAGGGAAGGTTTAACCCATGCCAGAGAGAAAAAGAATCGTGATCGCCGAAGACCACACGATCCTCAGAGAAGGACTGAGAATGCTTCTGTCCTCCAACCCGGCCTTCGAGGTAGTTGGAGAGGCGCAGGACGGCCTGGAGGCTATCCGTCTGGTCGAATCCCTCAAGCCTGACCTGATCCTGATGGACCTGTCGATGCCCAGGATGAACGGAGTCGGGGCGATTCAGGAGATAAAAAAGCTGAACCCCTCCACGAAAATTCTCGTTCTTACCGTTCACAAGACCGAGGAGCACATTCTGACTGCCCTTAAGACCGGAGCGGAAGGCTACATCCTCAAGGAAGCCACTCACGGCGAACTTATGCTGGCCCTGGACAATGTTTTCTCGGGCAGGAGCTATCTCAGCCCAGGTATTTCGGAAAAGGTAATCGAGGGGTATCTTGAGGGAAGAAAGAGTGTCAAATCATCCACCTCCTGGGATACCCTCACGCAACGCGAGCGCGAAATTCTCAAAATGATCGCCGAGGGCTACAGAAACAAGGACATTGCCGATTATCTGTGCATAAGCGCCAAGACGGTTGAAAAACACCGCGCAAACCTAATGAAAAAACTCGACCTGCACAGCGCTTCATCACTTACCGCATTTGCCATGGAAAAAGGGCTGATAACAAAATAGCAGTTTTCCCCTGGGCGAGGTCCGCCCCCAGACAACCCAGCATTCGGCGCATTGCATTGTAGACGGGCAAGAGCATATTGCCCCAAAGGCGGCGCCACACAGCCATGCTAACGGCGCCCGACGCCGGCGGGGGAGGGTCTCAGGCGTTCATACGAAATTGCGTTCAAGTTGGCGCCAA
>PLSV01000023.1 GCA_003165235.1 Syntrophobacteraceae bacterium | reverse complement strand
GAACTTATGGCTGACGAAAAGGTCACCTGGTTCTCGGTGCAATCAATAAATTACGAAAGTATCCACGCCCACAACGCCTACGCGTTCATCGAGCGGGACAAGCGCCTATAAGATCTATCTGCCGGCGTGACCCACTTGCAGCAGGCGGCCAGTTTTCCTATCTGAAGCTTACGGCTGGCAGCCTACGATCAAACTCACCATGCCATTTTGGAAACGTGAGAAATGGCAGAATTCCATTGGTATGAAGAAAGGATACAAAATGAGTGTGACGCATCCTGATTCACTCGGCAAGATCGTGCAAAAGTACTTTGCGGTTATCACAAAAGTTCCCTTTGATTTTAATGGCACTACTGTGAAGCCGCGTCCTCTCCTGATATCCACGGGACTTGCCCGTGGATATACTTGTCCGCCAAACTGTGGTGCATGTTGTCCGAAGTTCTCATTGGATTACCTACCAGACGAAGCCCATCCGCCTGGCGTGACGGAACGTCTAATCGAATTCAATGACCGGAAGGTTAAAGTTTATACAGATTTCCAGTCCAAAAACTCAACAAGGCACTGTAGGCATGTATCGTCAGTGGACGCTCGTTGCGCAATCCATCCTATTAGGCCTCTATCTTGCGATTTCGAGCTCATCCGATGCTACCTTGGACTCAAGCAGCCCTGGGGAAGAATTTCAGTTGCTCCGTTTGGTAGGGCCTGGGCGCTTACGAAGGCTGTTGGTAATGAGAAGGGGACGCTATGCGAGATCCTGCCACCAAGCGATAAGTCTATTCAGGATACAATCAGGAAACTCAGGCGGCTTGAGGCATGGGCAACGCATTTCGGGTTGGCAGAAACATGGCTTCCCGAGATAATACAATTCCTTGAAGCCACAAAGGGTGCCAAGGGGAATATAACCCTCGTGCCGTAACAGGGGATTAGCCTCCTGCCGCGCTGCTTAGCTGGAATTCTCTCGCCATTTTGGTACTCCCTAAAATGTCGAGAATTCCATTCCCGCCATTATCCCATATGCAACCACGGCCGGCCAGGAAAACCCGTTCAGAAATGTGTTATTTAGTCCAGGCTTCCTTGGTCGATATTTCAGGAGGTATAATAATAATGAGAGTCAAGTATTCAAATTCTGTTAAGAAAATAATCGACACTTACTTCGCGGCCGTAACTAAAGAGCCATTCGTTTGGAAAAATATCACCGTTGTCCCTAAACCGCTGAAACTATATCCATCTCTAGCCTATGAACATGTCTGCCCCGAAAATTGCGGCGCATGCTGCGGGAAGTTTAGTTTGGACTATATCGACGGTGAACGGGATTTAACTGGTTTGCGGGAAAGAATTATCCATTTCAATGGGCAGCAAATCCGAATCTGGAGAGACGAGCAGTGCGGTGGCGAGCGGTGCAAATATCTCCGGATGGAAAATGGGAGGTGCAATATCCACGGAGCGCATCCCTTTAGCTGTGACTTCGAATGCCTCCGCTTTGAAGTCGGCCAGGTAAGCAACTACAACAAACTGGAGCAAAGTCATTACGGACGCACCTGGCAACTTACTCAAGTTGACGGTACTAAGAACGTGAAATGTGAATTCCTTCCAGTTAGCACGGAGGGTGCACAGGAGACAATCCGGAAGTTGAGAAAGCTTGAGAAATGGGCAAATCACTTTCATCTCACCAATACGTACATACCTGAAATAATTTCCTACTTGGAAAATGAGGGCTGGCGAGATGGGGCAATCTTCTTGTTTCCAGACNNAGAGATTCAGGAGCGAGTGCTCCAAACCCATCCCGAAGTCCCAAAATCCCAAATTTCAACTTGGCTGACTGACGTCAAAAACCCGAATCAGACTTGGCTCCGTGGGCGACAAGTGGTGATTGTCGATGGGGTCTGGAAATTCGCGTAGCGCATTCAGGCAAGTTCGCGGACTTTACTGAGAGATGAAGCTTATTTCCTTGCCGGACCTACTTAATCGCCTGTGAATATCGAATTCCAGTCTGCGTGCACATGTGGACTGGAACTACTCAGTTGCACCGACAGATTTCTCCGTGCACACATTTTTTGTCAGGTGCTTTTGACTTCCACTTGGCATGCTGCACCACTTTTCGGGAAAGGCCTGTGACTTGCCTTTCACGTTAACCTTTCCCACGTCCTGGGAACTGCCAACAAAAATCTGCTACCTCTCAGCCGTTTACTGGACCTGCCCCATATCCTAACCCGGCTCTCTGGAGAATGGCGATCCCCCATTCCCTCCTTTCCCATACGGTGAAACCTCGGCCGGCCAGGAAAGCTTGAGAGCATGGATCTCGCCGGCTTCATCACTATGGCTAATTTTCGGGAGCTGCGCCTTAAATGTACTCCGGAGACAACAGAAGGATTCACAATCCCAGCCTGGCCGAAAAGCCCGAGAGACCAAAAAAAGTAGGGCAGCCCCAAAAGAATCCATTTTTTTCTAACTCTCACCTTCCTTTCACCAAATTCAACCTTCGAATTTTCTATATTTCTTTCAGTATTTGAGTACGCGGGTCGACCATCGTGGCCCAATCCAGAAAAGACAATTTCCTAAAAGCATGGGAAGGAGGATGCCGCGTCACAGAGACACAAGAAAATCAGTCGGCAGAGGCGAAAAGCTCAACCGACGGTAATTCTCAACCGTTGAGCTTCGCAAGGACTAAACCACCAAAATCAAAATCGGAGTAAATTATGGCGAAAGCTACGTACCAGCAGCAACTTTGGTTCGATTTCCATCAGGAAATCCAGTACTACTATTATAATGGCGAGCACATCTACAACACCCCTAACCGGGAGCGGGATTATGCCAGGATAAGCGAGCCAATGATGGAGTCTCCATTAGATCAATTCCTGACCCAAAAGTCGGCATTCTCTATGCCGGAGGAACGGGCTCGCTACGGCGAATACGAGGAGCAGAAAATGAAGGCGAGTATCACCGCCATTCTCGATGTGGTGGAAGAGACGATGCTCGAAACTGCCAAAACGGTCGGTGATGATGTCACACCAAAGGTCCTGGCTAAGGTCAAAAAATGGGTGAAGAACCCTTCCTAAACTCCCGTAACAAACCCCGCAAAGAATATAAGTTTGTCGGATAACGTTAGAACTTTGTGAGAACCGGCGGCGGCCACTTTTTGCCGCCGCCGGGTTCCACTTTGAATCCCGGAGCGCCCTTAAACATGCGGTCAGGCCGCCCATTCAGATATTAAGGAGATGATAACTTGCCGCCCCGAAAAACCTCTCCCATTCCCCCGTTCCCTCCCTCAACTCGATCTAGGGTTCATAACCAACCCCCGCCAAAACCAGCTCGCTGCAGGCCGCTGACGATGTAAGGGCAGTCACGCATCAATCGCCACAATAAGCCGGTACGATAATTTTCGATCATCAAAATAATCGGCCCTTGATTAAGCCCGTAATGCCATGGTGATACCCAACCATAGGGATTGCTGGATTTTACAGGGTAGGTCGGGTTAAATGTCGCTTTGAAGCCGTAGGGGTTAAGCTCTGTTAATTTAACTTGATTAATATAATAGTCTATCGCGGGCAGCACGATCTCGGGCGCGAACGGCAGCGACGTCACCACCGCCCACGGCGCGATGGTGCCGTCGTCGGGCCCGTAAGGCACGCCGCGCCCCCGATAACCGAAGAATCGGCGCTTGATGCCGCTCANNGGGTTGTCCATCGCGTACTGTTGTTGCACGAAAGTCGCGCGACGGCTGTTCTCGAAATAGTCGATGCCTTTGAGGCGCATGAACGCGTCCTGAATGCCGCGAAAGTCGATCCAGACATGCGAGAGCTGGTGCGTGAACAACGGCCCGGCGTAAAGATATTCATATCCGTAAAAGTGTTCCCACCGGTAAGTCGAAGTCCACGCGGCGTAGCAGCTCTCGGGCAGCGGATGAGCGGGCGAGCCCAGCCCCAGGATATACAGCAGTATCGCCTCATCGTAGCCTTCCCAACGGTATTTGAGAAATCCGCTTTTGGGCTTCCAGCCGTGCGTGACTATTGCGCCACGGTTTTGCGCCCATTGCCAATCCGCGCGGCGATAGAGCGTGTCGGCGAGGGTGCGGATTTCTTGCTCGTCGGCCGTATCCGCGTCAA
>PLSV01000083.1 GCA_003165235.1 Syntrophobacteraceae bacterium | reverse complement strand
GCCGCCGTATCCAGGTCGATGAGATATGGAATTTTGTTCAGAAAAAGCAACGGCACATGACAATGATGGATGATCCCGCCCGCGTAGGTGACCAGTATACTTTTGTGGCACTTGATCCAGACACGAAAATAGTCCCGTCCTATCGCATTGGAAAGCGGGATCTCCCTAATGCGGTTGCTTTCCTAAATGACCTATCTGGACGCCTCACAAACCGGATTCAGCTTTCCTCTGACGCTCTGGCCGCTTATGTCGATGCCACGGAACAAGCTTTTGGCCTGGATATCGAATACGGCCTGATCGTAAAGTTTTATGAGGCCGAACCGGTGGGACGAGGACGATACAGCCCCCCAAAGGTAACGAGTGCGACACGAACCGCTATTAAGGGCGAACCTGATAGGGCGCACATATCAACCAGCCTGATTGAACGGCAGAACCTTACAATGAGGATGAGTATGCGAAGGTTCACGCGGCTGACCAATGCTTTCAGTAAGAAGTTGGAAAACCTTAAGGCGGCAGTCGCGGTTCATTTCGCACACTAAAATTTTGTGAGAATTCATAGTACGATTCGGTGTACTCCGGCAATGGAGGTAGGCGTGACGGATCGGCTTTGGACGATCCGCGATTTACTGAGAGAGTCAACCTAGAACACTGTAGAGGTGGGAAATGGCAAAGATCGAACTTATTACCCACGAGCACAATGGCATTGTAATTAGCCAACGGAAGAAAGACGGATTCATAAAGGCGACTGCCATGTGTCAGGCGTTTGAGCGAGAGGTATCGGATTGGCTTAGGACCGCAACGACTTTCAATTTAGTGACCGCATTGGCTCGAAGATTGGGGATGGAACCCATGGAGGAGCTTTCCGGCGAAAGCCGGAAAGGAAGCTGGAAGCGGGATTACGACCGATTGGGGAAAATCTTCCCGTCCTTAGTGACTACCAGGAAAAGCTCCATGCAGTATGGTGGTGGAACCTGGATTCACTACAAGCTCGGTGTCCCGCTTGCCCAATGGTTGAGCCCCGATTTTGCTTTGACCGTTTCTGATTGGGTGGAGGAGTGGATCACTACCGGATTAAACCCAATTTCCTTACAGGAGATACAGCAGATACAAACCCGCATGCAACTAAAAGATGAGGACCGCCTTTACCTGACGGATCAAATTAAAATCTATCTTGAAGACATAGGATCATATTTTTCAGAAAGTTCGGAAACCAAGCGGGTTTTTTGGGAAATCCATGACGCCATCAATAAAATCATCACGGGTGAAACCGCACAAGAAATGAGGGATCGTACAGGATTGGAGCCGAATCAACTCCTTCGCGATTATTTCCCATTGCATGCTCTAAGCCGCTATAGCGCCCTCACTATCGCAACAGCCAATTACATCAGGGATGGGGTTGAACCTGGCGTGGCAGTTCTGAAAGCCGCCAAGCAGGCTCTTCCCTGCAACTATGTTCCGATTCCCGTTGAGCTTGTCGAACCTGTTGGAAATTTAAAAAAGAAACTGTTGGAGTCCATGCTGTATTCTGGCGAATTGAAAAGGCTCCCGCCGATGAAAAGGGACGGGGTATTTCCACTAATCCCTATCATACGCGGCCCCTTTGACGATTCAAATTAAGACACTACCAGCTTCTGTCCTTGCTTGCGATCTTCCTCAATCGTGGTACAATCGCCCGGAATTGCGGACAAACTTTAGATTTTAGGGATTATCGCTCGCCCGTGGTGGTTGGTGGGGTTGGATTCGGTTCGAACGGTTGAGTAGTGGGAGCTAACTTGCAAGATAATAAGAATACGGTTTCTAACCTCGAAGATTTTGTTCGTTACGCTTCTACATTGGCAGGCGACGAGAAGGGCGAAGCGCAGGTATTTTGCGAGCGCTTTTTTAGGGCTTTTGGTCATGAAGGTTACAAAGAGGCCGGCGCCACTCTGGAGTTCCAAGTCCGGAGCAAGAATAGGAAAACCAAATTCGCCGATCTTGTCTGGAAGCCACGTCTCCTTTTGGAAATGAAGAAAAGTAGTGAGAAATTAGAAAAGCATTACCGGCAGGCTTTTGAATACTGGCTGGAACTCGTTCCTCATCGCCCCCGTTACGTCATACTATGTAATTTTAGGGAATTCTGGATATATGACTTCGACTTACAGCTCGATGACCCGATGGACAAGGTCACCCTGGAAGATTTGCCCAGCCGCTACGCAGCCCTCAACTTTCTTTTTCCCATCGAAGAAGAGCCTCTTTTCGGCAATGACCGGGTAGCGGTCACTCGGAAAGCGGCGGATAAGGTAGCAACTATTTTCAACTCATTAGTTTCACGAGGCGAAGACAGGAAGCTCGCTCAGAGGTTCTTGCTGCAGTGCGTATTTTCAATGTTTGCCGAAGATTTCGGACTTCTGCCGAGGAACCTTTTTACGAAGCTTGTCCATGACTGCAAAAAAGGGGCAAGCACGTATGACCGGCTGGGTGACCTGTTTAAACAAATGGACAACTCGAAGCAAGCCCGAGCTGGCGATTACCAGCAAGTCCAGTATTTCAATGGTGGTCTGTTCGCAAACATCGAGCCTATTGAGCTTAACGCAACAGAGATTGACTTCTTGATCGAGGCATTATCCGAGGACTGGTCGAAAGTTCAACCGCCAATTTTTGGAACCCTTTTCCAGTCAAGCATGGATCAGCAAGAGCGGCACGCTTACGGAGCCCACTTCACCAGCGAAACGGATATCCAAAGAATTGTTACTCCAACCATCGTGAGGCCATGGCGCGAAGCACTAGAATCGGCTAATACCTTGGAAGAGCTGGTCGCGCTACTTCGGAAATTGCGCAAGTTCATAGTTCTGGACCCTGCATGCGGCAGTGGTAACTTCCTCTATGTAGCCTACCTGGAAGTTAAAAGAATAGAGTTGGACATACTCACCAAAATTCAAAGTAACTTCAAGCTTCGTAAGGCCAGGGACCAGAAAGAGGCTACTATGGCCAGCGTCAATATCAAGCAATTTTTCGGTATCGACCTCAACAGTTTTCCGGTCGAACTGGCAAAAGTCACCATGCTAATCGCGAAGTCGGTAGCAATGCGGATAATGAGGGAACAAATCACCGATAGAACCATGCAGCTACCCATGGACAGGGCGCTCCCTTTGGACAATCTGGATAACAACATATACTGCACAGATGCACTGCTTAATCCCTGGCCGACTGCTAACGCAATCATTGGCAATCCCCCTTATCAGTCAAAAAATAAGATGCAGCAGGAGTATGGACGTGCCTACCTGAATAGGCTGAGGAACCGTTATCCCGATGTTCCCGGTCGTGCGGATTATTGCGTTTACTGGTTCCGGCGAGCACATGATGAACTTCCTCCAGGCGGAAGAGCTGGATTGGTCGGGACCAACACTATACGACAGAACTACTCGCGTGAGGGCGGATTGGATTACATTGTTGGGAGTGGCGGAGTAATTACGGAAGCAGTCTCCTCGCAAGTGTGGTCAGGTGAAGCTGTTGTCCATGTTTCAATAGCAAACTGGATTAAAGGGTATGAACTGAGAAAGAAGAAGCTCTATAACCAACTTGGCGATAACAAAGACAGCCCTTGGGAAGTTACAGAACTTGATTGGATAAATTCCTCTCTTTCACCGAGGACTGACACTACGTCCGCCAAACGCCTGTTTGCCAATTCAGAGGCTGAATGCTGCTACCAAGGCCAGACCCATGGACACGAAGGCTTTCTGCTAACGCCAGAACAGGCTAAGGGCTTTATCAAGGCATCAGCGGATAATTCTGATGTCATTTACCCCTATTTGATAATAAGCGATATGCTCGGTCACAATCCTCCTGAACCTCAGCGGTATGTCATAGATTTTTATCCTCGGGATGTTAATTCAAGCGCTAGATATTCTGGACCATTTAAGAGGGTCAAGGAACTGGTGCTCCCTGATCGGCAAACGGCTGCAGAAAGTGAAAGAAGACGGAATGAAGAAGCCCTAGCCTGGATTTCCACGGAGC